>NZ_JALJES010000028.1:0-84207 GCF_023242525.1 Pseudomonas sp. MWU12-2319 | reverse complement strand
CGGCTTGGAATGTGGGTTTCATGGCGCGCTTACGATGCATCAGGCTTTCGGAGCCAACATCAAAGGTGCCTTGGGGTGTGCTCGGTCGCAGGCTAGCTGGCTTCCTTGATTGCATCCAAGCTCAAGGTAGCGTTGGGACTCTTCGGTTTGCCCCAAGCTTTTCAAAGCATCCGCCATACCGACGTAAGGCCTTGCATAACTGGGTTTGAGACTTATAGCGTGCGCAAACTCCAACTTGGCCTCTTCTGCTTTTCCACGCTGAAGAAAAATCTTGCCACGCTGATAATACGCATATTCATATTTCGGCTTCATTATTATGGCTTTATCAATATTGTGCAGCGCCATATCAACAAAACCTGCATCCAAGTAGGTGACCCCCAGATTGTAGTAAACCCGATAACCACCAAAAAGACCTGGTGCGTCACCCTGAGCCTTATAGTAGTCAACTGCTTCTTTCCACACAAACAAAGGCTCAGACAAGGTCATCAAGCGATCATAGGAAAGCCCAAATAGGTAAAGTGCAAAAACAGGAACCAAGGTAACCAGATAAACCCCCTTGAGTCGCCGCAACCCCAGTGCCAGAGCAACAAACAACCCCGGTATCCAGAGATAGCTGCGATACAGCACAAAGGGTTCCTGCAATCGGACCGACACCAACTCCGTCGCAAACAGCACCCACGGGAACAGTAGTGCGAACCCGAGGAGACCTTTACTCGCACCACGCAGCAGCAATGCGAAGGCTGCCAGACCATAGGCCACAAACGCTAACAGACCAGCCCAAGCCCACCAAACACCGTACCCCAGAGGAAAAGGCACCCGAAGATCAAGCCCCAGCGTACGCCCCTGCGGCAAGATCAGGAGCGAGAGGTATTTGAAGAACAACCCCATCTGATTCAACACGCTCAACACATAAAGCGAACCATCCGGCTGGAAGGCTTCATCACTAAGTACCTCTTCAGTCTTGATCTCATAGGCATTACCGATCACACCCTTGGCCCAGAGTATGACGGACACGGCAAAAACTGCCTGAACAGCCAAGACCGCAAAGGTCTCCCCAATACCGAACGATGATGGGAGTCGACTGCGGCGATGCAATACCCACAGCAGAAAGCACAACGCCGGCAGCATCACCGCATGCTCTTTGGCGTACAGGGAGAACAGAATGCACAGGCAGGACGTCCAAAGAGACCAACGTTTCCCGCAAAGCCCCTGCCAGAAAGTCAATAACCCCAGCAAACCAAAAAGAGTGGCACACACGATGGTGCGCTGGATGAGGTAACCCTGGGTCAGAATGGTCAGAGGGTGTATGGCGAATAGAAAAGCGACGATAAAGGCCGCCGTATCTGTATTCAGAAAAAAAGAGGAGTGCCTCTCCAAACTGTTGAGGAGTTGACGAACAAAACCGAAGAGTACCAAAGCCGTGCAGCCATGAAGAATCAGATTCCCCACTCTCAGCCAGATAATCTTGTCACTGAGATACGTGAAGCTCGCAGCCATGGAATCGTATACCCACAACCGCGGAGTCAGGCTAAAACCCATGGATAGCAGGGTGGCGGGGCCACCCTCTCGAAAAAAAGGCTCATCGTCAAAAACCAGGGGATTATTCAGGAAAGAAAAACAAAGCATCAACAACAGGCCAGCAGAAAGAACGGCAAGCAACAAAAAAACCAATCGGCGCGAAACCATAGCGTTCCTATATTCAGTCTCTCAAACGCTCAGTGCTTATAAAAACCGGCATGCCTGAAAGGGGGATGCCGGCTTTTTTTCAACACTCAGGACTTCTAGCCCTTGCCTATAACATTAATTCTTGCAGAAGCCAGCACCCAGACAAGTGCCAGTCTGGCTCCAAACTATATTGCCGTTAGTGCTACCCACAGGCTGGAGAACACTTGTCCAGCCGCCCGCAGCGGTAGTACCCGTCAAGCTAATTGTACCGCCCGATACAGAACCACCAGCCGCCAAGTTGTTAGTGACCCCAGGGTTCCCAGGGACACCATTGGTACCGGCTGTGCAGTTAGTAGTGCTGGCGAGGTCATTAAAGCAGACCGATACAGCCGTTTTATAGGCGTCGGCCAAGGTATTCACTTCAGAAAACCGCGCTTTCTGCGTGTAGGTGTTATAAGCAGGCAAGGCAATTGCAGCCAAAATACCAATGATCGCCACAACGATCATCAGTTCGATCAAGGTGAAACCCTTTTGAGCATTCATATTTCGTCTCCAAACGTGAGCAAAGGCGTGATGACTCCTGTTAACGGCTAGCACAGCCCGTGCCATAACCCAGCGTGCAGCTCAGCACCTGTTGAAATGCCCTGCCAGACTCAGAATGCTGCTTCAGAACAACAAAACCTGACATTTTTTGTCACCTACCCTCCCCCGATTTGGCACCATCGCCCGACTACGCTATAAGACTCCGACTGTTTGCGTTTGGTGCTCAAATGAACGATATCGCCCTTTCCGGTCTGGCCAAGCAACTGGTTGCCGCCGAGCTGATTACCGACAAGAACGCTCAGCAGGCGTATCAACAGTCCCAGCGCAATCGGGTATCCCTCGTCAGCTATCTGGTCCAGAACAAGCTGATCAAAAGCCGCCAGGTCGCGGAAATCGCCTCGGAGCATTTCGGTGTCGCCCTGCTCGACCTGGGCTGCCTCGACAAGGAAAGCCAACCCAAAGGCCTGGTCAGCGAGAAATTGATCCGCCAACACCATGTCCTGCCACTGTGGCGGCGTGGCAATAAATTGTTCGTCGGCATTTCCGACCCCAGCAATCACCAGGCTATTACCGATATCCAGTTCAGCACCGGCCTCACGACCGAGGCCATCCTGGTAGAGGACGACAAGCTCGCCGACGCCATCGACAAGTTTTTCGACAGCAGCAGCGGCTTTGAAGAGATGGGGGACGTCGACCTCGACGGCCTCGATATCGAGTCGGTCGATGAGAACAAGAAGCACGAACAGATCGCAGGCCAGGATGCCGACGATGCTCCCGTGGTGCGTTTCGTCAACAAGATGCTGTTGGATGCGATCAAGGGCGGCTCCTCGGACTTGCACTTCGAGCCCTACGAAAAGATCTACCGCGTTCGTCTGCGTACCGACGGCATCCTGCGTGAGGTTGCCAGACCACCGATCCATCTCGCCACTCGTATCGCCGCACGCCTGAAAGTCATGGCCAGCATGGATATCTCCGAGCGTCGCAAACCCCAGGACGGACGCATCAAGATGCGTATCTCAAAGACCAAGGCCATCGACTTCCGGGTTAACACCCTGCCGACACTGTGGGGCGAAAAAGTCGTGATGCGGATCCTCGACCCATCCAGCGCCCAGATGGGGATTGATGCACTCGGGTACGAGCCAGATCAGAAAGCACTCTATATGGCGGCCCTGAAACAACCGCAGGGCATGATCCTGGTCACCGGCCCCACCGGCTCGGGCAAAACCGTTTCGCTCTACACCGGCCTGAATATTCTCAACACCGTGGACATCAATATCTCCACCGCCGAAGACCCGGTGGAAATCAATATGGAAGGCATCAACCAGGTCAACGTCAACCCGAAACAGGGGTTGGACTTTGCCCAGGCCCTGCGTTCGTTCCTGCGCCAAGACCCGGACGTGATCATGGTCGGTGAGATCCGCGACCTGGAAACCGCCGAGATCGCCATCAAGGCCGCCCAGACCGGCCACATGGTTCTCTCCACCCTGCACACCAACAGTGCGGCGGAAACCCTGACCCGCCTGCACAACATGGGCATCCCTGGTTTCAACATCGCCACCTCGATAAACCTGATCATCGCTCAGCGACTGGCACGCAAGCTGTGCAGCCACTGCAAGAAAGAAATCGATATCCCCGAGGAGGCCCTGATCAAGGAAGGTTTCCCACCCGATAAAATCGGCACCTTCAAGATCTACGAGCCCGTCGGCTGTGAGCTTTGCAACGGTGGCTACAAAGGCCGGATCGGGATCTACGAAGTGGTCAAGAACACCGCGGACCTGCAACGACTAATCATGGCCGAAGGTAATTCCATCGAGATCGCTACCCAGATGCGCAAGGACGGTTTCAATGATCTGCGCACTTCGGGCCTACAAAAAGCCATGCAAGGGCTGACCAGCCTGGAAGAAGTCAACCGCGTGACCAAGGACTAAACCATGGCGACCAAAGCAGTAAAAGTCAGCCTTTATGCCTGGGAAGGGACCGACAAGAAAGGTAATAAGATGTCCGGTGAGCTCACCGGCCATAACCCAGCACTGGTCAAGGCACAGTTGCGCAAGCAAGGCATCAACCCGGGCAAGGTGCGGAAAAAAAGCAACTCGCTCTTCAGCAAGGGCAAGCGCATCAACCCCCTGGATATCGCCCTGTTCACCCGACAGATGGCGACAATGATGAAGGCCGGCGTGCCGTTGCTGCTGTCCTTCGACATCATCGGCGAGGGCTTCGAGAACCCGAACATGCGCAAGCTGGTGGACGATATCAAACAAGAAGTCGCCGCGGGTAACAGCTTCGCGACGTCCTTGCGCAAACAACCAGAGTACTTCGACGATCTGTACTGCAACCTGGTGGATGCGGGCGAACAGGCCGGTGCACTGGAAAGCCTGTTGGAACGGGTGGCGACCTACAAGGAGAAAACCGAAGCCCTGAAAGCCAAGATCAAGAAAGCAATGAACTACCCCATTGCCGTAGTGCTCGTGGCAATCATCGTTTCCGGGATTCTGCTGATCAAGGTAGTGCCGCAGTTCCAGGCAATCTTCAAGGGGTTTGGCGCAGAGCTGCCAGCCTTCACCCTGATGGTGATAGGGCTCTCCAACATAGTGCAAGAATGGTGGTGGATCATTATTCTGGCAATGGTTGCTGGCATCTACGGCCTGAAACGGGCACACAAGACATCCAAACGCTTTCGTAATTGGATGGACAGGGCACTGCTGAAGATGCCAATTATCGGCCCTTTACTCTACAAGTCCGCCGTCGCCCGCTACGCCCGCACCCTCTCCACCACCTTCGCCGCGGGTGTGCCGCTCGTCGAAGCCCTTGACTCCGTGGCCGGAGCCACCGGCAATATCGTTTTCAGGAATGCTGTCAACCGCATCAAGCAGGATGTCTCCACTGGCATGCAGCTTAACTTCTCCATGCGAACCACCGGTGTGTTTCCAAACATGGCCATTCAGATGACTGCGATCGGTGAAGAATCCGGCGCCCTGGACGACATGCTCGACAAAGTGGCGTCATACTACGAAACCGAAGTCGATAATATGGTCGACAGCCTCACAAGCCTGATGGAACCCATGATCATGACCGTGCTGGGTATCATTGTCGGCGGGTTGGTAATTGCCATGTACCTCCCTATCTTCAAACTCGGCTCAGTAGTCTGAACATGCCCCTACCCGACTTCCTGGCCAGCCACCCGCTGGCCTTTGTTTTTTTCGCCCTGCTCCTCGGCCTGATCGTCGGCAGCTTCCTCAACGTCGTCGTCTGGCGCCTGCCGAAAATGATCGAGCGCGCCTGGCGTAGCGAGGCCCACGACATCCTCGGCCTGCCCCAGCCCACGCCCAGCCCAACCTATAACCTTCTGCTACCCCATTCCCATTGCCCGCACTGCAATCACCAGATCCGCGCCTGGGAAAACCTCCCACTGATCAGCTACCTGCTCCTGCGCGGCAAATGCTCCCAGTGCAAGGCCCCCATCAGCAAACGCTACCCGCTCACCGAACTGGCCTGCGGCCTGCTCTCGGCCTTTGTCGCCTGGCATTTCGGTTTCGGCTGGCCCGCCGGCCTGATGCTGATGCTGACCTGGGGCCTCTTGGCCATGAGCCTGATCGACGCCGATCACCAGCTCCTGCCTGACGCCCTGGTCCTGCCGCTGCTCTGGCTCGGCCTGATCGCCAACCACTTCGGTCTCTTCACCGACCTGGACGACGCCCTGTGGGGCGCCGTAGCCGGTTACCTGAGCCTCTGGTCGGTCTACTGGCTGTTCAAGCTGCTCACTGGCAAGGAAGGCATGGGCCACGGCGACTTCAAGCTGCTGGCAATGCTCGGCGCTTGGGGCGGCTGGCAGATCCTGCCGTTGACCATCCTGCTCTCATCCCTGGTGGGCGCCGTACTCGGCCTGATTCTGCTGCGCCTGCGCAACGCCCAGACCTCGACTCCGATCCCCTTCGGTCCCTATCTGGCAATTGCCGGCTGGATTGCCTTGCTCTGGGGTGGTCAAATAACCGCTTCCTATCTGCAGTTTGCCGGTTTCAAATGACCACAGCCGTTTCAACACCCTGGATTCTCGGCCTTACCGGCGGCATCGGTAGCGGCAAGAGCGCAGCGGCGCAACACTTTATCGACCTCGGCATCCACACCGTGGACGCCGATCACGCCGCCCGCTGGGTGGTGGAGCCCGGTCGCCCGGCGCTGGCGAAGATCGCCGAGCACTTCGGCCCCGGCGTGCTGCAAGCCGACGGCCAACTGGACCGCGCCGCCCTGCGCACGCTGATCTTCGAAGCCCCGGAACAACGCCGCTGGCTCGAAGCCCTGCTGCATCCGCTGATCGGCGAAGAGATCGCCAGCCACCTGGCCCGGGCACAATCGCCCTATGCGATCCTGGTCTCGCCGCTGCTGATCGAATCGGGACAATACAAGAACACCCAGCGCGTGCTGGTGATCGACGCCCCACAGGCGTTGCAGATCCAACGCACACAACAGCGCGACCAGACCAGCGAACAACAGGTGCAGGCCATCCTCAAGGTCCAGGCCAGCCGCGAAGAGCGCTTGCGCCATGCCGACGATGTGCTGGTCAACGACCGCGACCAGGCCTGGCTACGGAGCGAGGTCGAGCGCCTGCATCACTTTTATCTGACTTTGCGTGGAGGCCACTCATGAGCCAACCCTTGACCGTTGAATGCCCGACCTGCGGCGCCCCCGTGGAATGGACCGCCGCCAATCCGCAGCGGCCGTTCTGCTCCGACCGCTGCAAACTGATCGACCTCGGCGCCTGGGCCTCGGAAGAACACAAGATTCCCGTCAGCCCCGATGCCGAGGACGACCTGTTCTCCGACGATCTGCCGCCTCGCGCCCACTGATCGAGAGAGAATCAGGGCCGCATAAAACCGTAGTCCTGCTCATCATCGAGGTTCTCGGCGAGAAATTGCAGTTCGTCCGCCAGATCCTCCGCACTGCGCAACGCCTTGCTCTGCTGCACCACCGCGCTGAGCAAGGCGCGCAGGCCCAGCCCCGGTTCGAATCCCTCCACTTGTGCATCTTCCAGACTGGCCTGCACCTGCTGACGCGCCCATTCGTACACACTCATGACCTTGCTCCCGGTTTTTTCCGCAGCATGGTCGTGGGGCGAACCTGCCGGCTTGACCCAGGTCAACGGGGCTCATTGTCCTTCCAGGGGGCCGACAGGTAGCGAGTGCGGTTGAAGGTTTCCAGCCATTCCGGACAGAACACCACCAGCGCGCTGACCACCATGCCGTTGATAAAAGCCTCGGGAAAAATGATCAGCCACAGGTAACCGACAAAATCCCCCAGCCACTCCGGCAGGGCGAAACGCCCGTCGAACCAGAGCAATCCAAGGCTCGCCAGCAGGCAGAACAAAGCCGCCAGGGCGGCGGCGAAAAAGCCCGAGCAGAAGATATACACAAAGGGGTTACGCGGCTGCGCCCGCTCCACCAGGATTGCGCAGACCTCCGTCACCAGCACCGGCAGCAGGATCAGCAAGCTGCCGTTGACGCCGAGCGCGGCCAAGTCCTGGCGCCCCAGCAACACCAGGCCGAGCTGCGCCACCAGACCACCGACAATCGCCAGCGGCCAGTCCAGCAGCAGGGTCACCGCCGTCATACCGATAAAGTGATAGGACACCCCGGTGTCAAAGTCACGTCGTACCAGCCAGAGCAGGAACAAGGCGAAGACCGTGCCGAACAGCAGGTGCTGGCGGCGACCGTCGGTGAACAGTTCGACCCAGGGCGAACGCCAGATCGCCCAGGCCACCACCGGCAGATAGATCAGCCAACCGATGACCAGGCTGGCTGGCGACAGCAGTTGCGCGCCGATCATAAAAACATCTCCACACTCCGCGGACTCGATAACACTTGCCGGCTTGAGTCCTGAAGTCTACACCGCCCGTTACGACGCATCGCGTCGACAAAAATTGCCCAGGACTTCCAGCCTTTGCAGTTTCGACGCTAAGCTTGGGCCATGGACGACTCGGATTTTCTACGCTTGCTGACCATCCAGGCGGAGCAAGCCAACACCTTTCTTTCCAATGCCCGCAAATGGGAGCGTGAGCGTTGGGTCTGCCAGCGCCTGCTGCAAGGACTGAACATTCCCTATCGCGCCGAAGACTTCCACCCCGCCCAGGAGCCGCCGGACGTGCTGTTTCGCGATGCCTGCTTCGAGGTGTTTTTCGTCCTCGACGAAGGCCGGCGGCTGAACGATGAGTGGCGCGAAGAGTTGCAGCGCCGGCGCAGCGCCTTTTCCCTGAGCCAGCTGGTGCGCCGCGAAGCCAAGCCCAGGCGCATTCCCGCCTCCGAGTTGTTGCAGCGGCTGGCCCCGACCCTGCGCAAGAAAGCCCACAATTACAAGGAGCGCGGGCTGGACCTGGGTGAGCTGGACATCATCGCCTTCGCCAGTCTCAAGCGAGAAGTGCTCGACCTCAACAGCCACTTCCCGCCGCCGACCGAATACCTGCGCCAGGGCTGGCGCTCGCTGTCGCTGGTGGGGCCGACCTTCGCCCGGGTGCTGTTCGCCCACCCCGACGCGCCGGACTTCCTGCGCGGCAATCTGGGGCGCAGCATTGTTTTCGACGTCGGCATCAGTTTGTAAGCCATGGCGTAATCACTGTACCAGTGATACAAAGCACCTTAGTGACGTCTACCTGACGAGGCTCCCATGACCAGCCGCCTGAACCCCGACGACCAGCAGCATGTCGATCAGTATCTGCAGCTTCCCCAACACCAAGTCGAGCGCCGGCCCTTTCGGCCGTGGATGCTCTTGGTGGTGGTGCTCACCGTGGTCATCGGCCTGGGCCTGTTGAGCCGCTTCCTGAGTTACCTGGTGCTATGAGCTGCCTCGCGCTCGCCCGGATAACGCAGGCACAGATTTCCTTTAGCCTTGCGAGATATCCCCATGAACCATCGTATCGTGATCGTCGGCGGCGGCGCCGGCGGCCTGGAACTGGCGACCCGCCTGGGTAAGACCCTGGGCAGACGCGGTATTGCCAGCGTCATGCTGGTCGACGCGAACCTGACCCATATCTGGAAACCCCTGCTGCATGAAGTGGCGGCCGGTTCCCTCAACTCTTCGGCCGACGAGCTCAACTATGTCGCCCAGGCGAAATGGAACCACTTCGAGTTCCAGCTGGGGCGCATGAGCGGGCTCGACCGCGAGCAGAAAAAAATCCAGCTGGCCGCCACCTACGACGAACACGGCGTGGAGCTGCTGCCTGCCCGGGAACTGGGCTACGACTCGCTGGTGATCGCGGTGGGCAGCACCACCAACGATTTCGGCACCGAGGGCGCGGCGCAACACTGCCTGTTCCTCGACACCCGCAAACAGGCCGAGCGTTTCCACCAGCAGTTGCTCAACCACTACCTGCGCGCCCATGCCGGGCAGACCGATACGGTCGAGCAGATCAGCGTGGCGATTGTCGGTGCCGGTGCCACGGGAGTGGAACTGGCGGCGGAGCTGCATAACGCCGCTCACGAGCTGGCGGCCTATGGCCTGGACCGGATCAAACCGGAAAACATGCATATCACCCTGATCGAGGCCGGTCCTCGGGTGTTGCCGGCCTTGCCGGAGCGTATCGGCGGACCGGTGCACAAGACCCTGGAAAAACTCGGGGTGCGGGTCATGACCAATGCGGCGGTGAGTGAAGTGACCGCGGACAACCTGGTGACCGCCGACGGCCAGGTGATTGCGGCGAGCCTCAAGGTCTGGGCGGCAGGGATTCGCGCGCCGGGCTTTCTCAAGGACATTGATGGCCTGGAAACCAACCGGATCAATCAGCTGCAGGTATTGCCGACGCTGCAGACCACCCGCGACGAGAATATCTTTGCCTTCGGCGATTGCGCGGCCTGTCCGCAGCCGGGGACCGACCGCAATGTACCGCCACGGGCACAGGCGGCCCACCAGCAGGCGTCATTGCTGGCCAAGTCGCTGAAACTGCGTATCGAAGGCAAGACCTTGCCGGAGTATCGCTATACCGACTACGGCTCGCTGATTTCGCTGTCGAGGTTCTCCGCCGTCGGCAACCTGATGGGTAACCTGACCGGTAGCGTGATGCTGGAAGGCTGGCTGGCGCGGATGTTCTATGTGTCGCTGTACCGGATGCACCAGATGGCGCTGTATGGCACCTTCCGCACCCTGATGCTGATGCTGGGCAGCCGGATCGGACGGGGGACGGATCCGCGGTTGAAGTTGCACTGAGTATCCGGGCGTCCCCACATCAAGCGTGGGGACGCCCGTTCAGCCTGCGAATCCGTCAAACGTCGCCGGAACACCCAGAAACCTGACGGCGCTGATGAATCAGGTCAACGATCTGACACTCCGGCGCATAGCCGGTGACCGTATCGCTCAGCAGCGTGCGAACCCGCCCATAGTCATCTTCCGCGACAGCCTTCAGCAGCGCTGAAATCGCTACCTTGAAATCTTCCCAGGGCAGATGCTCCTCGTTGGAGCGCATGATCATCGGGTGTTCGGTCGGGCGGACATCGTCACCGATCAGCAACTCCTCATAGAGCTTTTCACCACGGCGCAGTCCCGTGAACTCGATGGCAACATCCCCGTTGGGACGTTCTTTGCTACGCACGGAAAGGCCGGAAAGGTGAATCATTTTTTCCGCCAGGTCGGCGATTTTCACCGGCTGCCCCATATCGAGTACGAACACATCACCGCCCTGCCCCATGGAGCCCGCCTGAATCACCAACTGCGCGGCCTCGGGAATGGTCATGAAATAGCGGGTCATGTGCGGATGGGTCACCGTAATCGGTCCGCCACTCTTGATCTGCTCGCGAAACAGCGGGATGACCGAACCGGACGACCCCAGTACGTTGCCGAAACGAACCATGGTAAAGCGGGTCGTGTTGGCACAAGGCGCCGTGAAGCGCTCGCCCAACAGCAGAGGCTGCGATTCACGGCTGAGGGCCTGTAGCGTCATCTCGGCCAGGCGTTTGGTGCAACCCATGACATTGGTAGGCCGTACCGCTTTGTCGGTGGAGATCAACACGAAGTGTTCGACACCCGCCTGCACTGCCGCCTGTGCGGTCTGCAAGGTCCCAAGTACATTGTTCAGCACGCCCTCGGCAACGTTGTGCTCGACGATCGGCACATGTTTATAGGCCGCGGCATGATAGACCGTCTTCACGTTCCAGGTTCGCATTACATCCAACAGGCGCTCACTGTTGCGAATCGAACCGAGGATCGGCACCAGCTCCAGGTTCAACCCTTCACTGTGGATCAGCTTTTCCAGCTCGCTCTGGATGCTGTAGAGATTGAATTCGCTGTGCTCGAACAGGACCAGCGCCGTTGGCTTGCTGGTGAAAATCTGCCGGCACAGCTCCGAACCGATGGAGCCACCGGCCCCCGTCACCATCACGACGTGGCCACGGATGCAGCGCTCGAAAAGCGTTTGTTGTGCCGCCACTGTATCGCGCCCGAGCAGATCGATGATATCGACCTCCTGCAGATCGCTGACACTGACCCGGCCACTGGCCAGATCCATGAATCCCGGGATCGTGCGTACATGCACCGGGTAAGACTCGAGCGCCGTCAGGATCTCACGACGCCTGACACGCGACGCCGACGGAATGGCCAGCAACACTTCGGTTGCGCCGGTGTCCTCGATCAGCCGTTCAATATCCGCAAACGGGTAGACGCGAAGCCCGGCGATCGCCCGATTCGCGATGCTCGCATCATCATCGATAAAAGCCACCGGACGCATCGCCTTGCCCATGCGCAGTGCCGCCACCAACTGGTTGCCCGCGGCTCCGCCACCATAGACTGCAACTTTGACGGCATCGTCGTCCTGGCGCAGGAAAGGTACATGCTGGCCGGCAAGAAACCAGTCGCCGAGAAAGTACTGACGCATGAACAAACGCAGGCCGCCGACCATCAGCAAACTCAACCACCAGTAGTTGATGATCAGCGAACGTGGCACCAGCACACTCGGGCGGTACAAATAGACATACACCGTCAACAACAGCGCCGACAAGGTCACAGCTTTGAAGATACTGATCAGGGCGTCATTGCCGAAATAACGCATCACCGCACGATACAAACCCAGATGGATGAAAATCGGAACAGTGATCGCCGGCGCAGCCACGAACAGCCAGGCATAGTCCCCGAAAGGGTCCACCGGCTGCTCAATGCCCAGACGCACGACAAACGCCAGCCAGAGCGCAGCCCAGACCAGCACAATATCAACCAGCAACTGCAGGATGCGCTTGTAGCTACGCGGCAGACCCAACAAACGCTCACGCATCAGAAGCTCTTCCTTTATTCGACTTCCGGCTTGCAAAGCAGCCCCCTCCTCTCACACCCGATGCTCCAGAAAGTTTTTCGCCGTCTTTAACAAGGCCCCATCGACACTGATCGCAGGGCTCCACTCGAGCAACGCCTTGGTTTTCTCGATATCGACCTGCAGCGATCCACAGAGGCGCTGAGACATGGCCTTTTTCCCCAGAAGTTGCGCGATGCCGTTCAACAACCACATCTGCAACGGCAGCAGATACGCCGGCCGCCCCAAAGCCTGGGCCATCCGCCGCAGCAATTCGCTGGTGGACAGGTCTTCATCGTCACTTACCAGGAAAACCTGATTGGCGGCGGCAGGATGATGGATGCAGGTCACGATCAGATCGACCAGATTGTCCAATGCCACCAGGCTGCGCTTGTTGGTAATCCCCCCAAGCGGCAATGGCACGCCTCTATTGAGCCAGGCCATCATGCTGCGGAAGTTGGCCTTCACCCCCGGGCCATAGACCAGCACCGGGCGAATAATCACCACTTCCATCCCGGTTTTCGCCGCCAATGCCTGTAATGCCTGCTCGGCCTCCCGCTTGGAGACGCCATAGGGATCCAGCGGAACGGGCTGGTCATCTGCAGTATAAGGGCGGCCGGGCAGCGTTTCCTCGCCATTGACCTTGATCGAACTCAGATAGATAAAGCGCCGGACCCCGCACTGGGCAGCTTGCTCCGCCAGGCGTAAGGTGCCCTGCACATTCGCCCGGCGAAAGGCGGCCAGAGGATCGGCTTCGCGTTCATTCATGACATGAACGCGAGCCGCGCAGTGGATCACCACTTCGACGCCCTCAAGGGGCACCCGCCAATCGGTGTCCGACTCAAGACCCGCCACCTGGCAGACCTGCAGGCGGGGTGACACCGACACCGGTAGCTGCCGATAGGCCGAGCGCAACGCAAACCGTGGGTCATCCTGCAGATGAGCCTGAACCGCCGCTCCGACAAAGCCGCTGGCCCCAGTCAAAAGGACTCGCATCATAGTGAGTTCAAACTTTGCTCCACACCGTACGGTTGATGTAGTCGGTATAACTCAGCACCACACGAACCACCTGCAACGAAACCGGCCCACCCTGATAATCCGGCACCAGGGGTACCTTGCGCTCATCGCGCGAATGCTGGCTGGTGACCACCCGTACCGCACCCATGACCGAGCCGCGCTTCAAGCCGCTCATGATCAGCGTGCCCTCATCCATTCCCTCGGGACGTTCGTGGGCATTGCGCAGGGTGACAGCAGGCAGGTTCAGCAGCGACGCTTCTTCGGTGATGGTGCCGCTGTCGGAGAGTACACAGAACGCCGACATCTGCAGCTTGATGTAGTCCAGCAGACCGAAAGGTTTGACGAAGTGGATCAACGGGTGATCGAGCGACTCGCCCAGGGCCTCCAGACGTTTGCGCGTCCGCGGATGCGTCGAGACGATCAATGGGAAGCCATAGTGATCGGCCAGGGCCCGCAGCGTATCCAGCAAATCGCGCAGGTTATCCGGCGTATCGACGTTCTCCTCACGGTGAGCACTGACGATAAAGAACTTGTCCTGTTCCAGCCCACTGCGTTCCAGCACATCGGACTGCTCGATCCTGGGCATGTAGTAGTCAAGGACTTCCTGCATGTGCGAGCCGGTCTTGATGATGGTCTCGGGGCGAATACCCTCGGCGAGCAGATAACGGCGAGCATGCTCGGTCAGTACCATGTTGATGTCACTGAGGTGATCCAGGACCTTGCGGTTCAGTTCCTCAGGCACCCGCTGATCGAAGCAGCGGTTACCCGCTTCCATATGGAATACCGGAATCTTCCGACGCTTGGCCGCGATCACCGCCAGGCAGGTATTGGTATCGCCATACAGCAGCAAGGCGTCGGGCTTTTCCAGCTCGAAGATTTCATCGGACTTAGCAATGACTTCGGCAATGGTCTTGGCCGCCGTATCGCCGGCTGCGCCGAGGAAGTGATCCGGTTTACGGATCTCCAGGTCGTCGAAGAAGACCTGATTGAGTTCGTAATCGTAGTTCTGCCCAGAATGCACCAGCACATGATTAACTTGGCGATCCAGTTCAGCGATAACCCGGCTCATCTTGATCAGCTCGGGGCGTGTGCCGACCAGCGTCATGACCTTAAGCATCAAGTTGCTCCTTGATATAGTCGAGCTTGAGCAAGAGCTCCTTGATCTCAGATACATCCAGGCGCGCCGTATTGTGGGAGGTGTAATCGTCCAGCTCGGAGATACGCTGCTCACCTTCAACAAAGTACTTCTTGTAGTTCAGGTCGCGGTTATCCGCTGGAATCCGGTAATAACGCCCCATGTCCTCGGCCTTGGCCATTTCCTCGCGGGACACCAGCGACTCGTAGAGTTTTTCGCCGTGACGCGTACCGATCACCTTGACCTCATTGTGCTTGCTGAACAGTTGCTTGAGGGCTTCGGCCAGGTCGCCAACAGTGGAGGCCGGGGCCTTCTGGACAAACAGGTCGCCTTGCTGGCCGTGCTCGAACGCATGCAGCACCAAGTCCACCGAGTCTTCGAGCGACATGAGGAAACGGGTCATTTCCGGGTCAGTGACCGTCAGCACTTCACCCGAGCGAAGCTGGCCGACAAACAACGGAATCACCGAACCACGCGAGGCCATGACATTGCCATAACGGGTAGCGCAAATAACCGGGCCCTTGGCCGGGATCATGCGCGACTTGGCCACCATCAGCTTTTCCGCCATGGCCTTGGAGATGCCCATGGCGTTGATCGGATAGACGGCCTTGTCAGTGCTCAACACCACCACCCGCTGTACACCGCTGGCGATGGCGGCATTCAGCACGTTCTCGGTACCCAGCACGTTGGTACGCACCGCTTCCATCGGATAGAACTCGCAGGACGGCACCTGCTTCAGCGCCGCGGCGTGGAAGATGTAATCCACCCCGACCATCGCCTGGGACAAGCTGTCGTAATCGCGAACATCGCCGATGTAGAACTTGACCTTGTCATTGGCCAAGGCAATACGCATGTCCTCCTGCTTCTTCTCATCACGACTGAAGATGCGAATCTCGCGCACAGCGGTATTGAGAAAACGCTTGAGGACCGTATGGCCGAAAGAACCGGTGCCACCGGTGATCATCAATACCTTGTCGTCGAACATGTAAACCTTCCGAATTCGTTAGCGAGTGGCGTGCATCAGCTCGATGAGCCGGGGCCAGGATGGGGCGTTGTAGCCAGTCGCCTGAGTGAATCGCTCGCTGTTGAGAGAGCGGTCGATCACCAGCGTAGCGTCTGGGCGAATATCGATTGCCTTATAATATTGGGCGGCGACCAAGGCCAACAGGTCCAGCTTGGCAATCGGCGCTGCGGCCACATGATACAGGCCATTAAGCTGCGGGTGCGGCAGAACGAAGTCTTTCATCACCCGGGCCAATTCGGCCGTGGGCAGGCCAGAGAAAATCGCCCGGGAAAAACCTCGCACACTGCCCTGCTGTGCCAAGAACCAATCCACCAGGGAGTGATTGGAGGTCAACTCGTGCCCGATAATCGAGGTCCGCAGCGTGATCGCGTTGGGCAGATCGTGCAGTTCACCGATGTACTTGGACTTGCCGTAAAGATCTTCAGCATCCGAAAGATCACTCTCCAGATAGCCGCCTTTACGCCCCGAGAAGACACAATCAGTGCTCACGTGGATCAATCGGGCATCAAGCAGGTCACACAAGTGTGCCAGTCGATGCGGCAACATGGCGTTGATCGGTAATGCCGTTAACGGATCGTTGGCATCGGACTGCTGTTTTATCAAGCCAACACAATTGACCACCACGTCAGGGCGAACCTTGGTCAGAACGGCCACAAGGGCGTCCTGGTTCAGCACATCAATACCGGTCAACAATCGGCCGCTGTCAGCGCCTGGAAAGTTTCGCAGTGCTGCTGGACCGCGCAGGGTTCCCCACACCTCATGCTGAGCGTCCTGACTGAATGCCTTGAATACCGCGTTACCGAGCATCCCGGTGACACCTAACACTAATATCTTCATGATGCTACTCAGATCCAAACCTTGAATGGGTCCAACTCGCCACCTGGAAAAGGCAGCACCTGGATTTCACCTGACCGCCCACCGGCCTAAGGCCAATAGCGTGATGATACCCCGTAAGGCCATGCGCCCACCGTCAACACCGCCTCAAAATAACAGGATCATTTCTGCAGCAACTCGACCAAACGACGAATCTGCCGTGTCATCTCGAAATTCTGCTCAAAATACTCGCGCCCCGAGCGCCCCATTGTCGCCCTTTCAAGCTCGCTGAGGCTTTGCATCCTGCGAATGGCAGTAACCAACGCCGGCACCTGCTCCGCCGGGCAGGACAATCCCGCGCCAGCCTCTTGAACCACCCGAGCGCCCTCGCCGTTCAAGCAAGCAATAATAGGTTTTCCAGCGGCCAGGTAAGCCTGGATTTTGCTGGGAATCGTCTGGGCGAAAATGTCTTCATCGTTGAGGGAGACAAGCAGCGCAGAGGAACGAGTGAAAATCTCCGACATGGACTCAACGGGAAACCGCCCGGGGAGAACCAGATTGCTCAACTGATGTATCTGCTTTTGCTCCCTGAGCCAATCCAGACGACTTCCACTACCGACCAATACCAACCGAATGTCGTCATTGTCGCGTAGCTGCCTCGCCGCCTGAACAAGCGTGTCGAGCGCCTGAGCCGTCCCAAGGTTTCCGGTGAACACCACACAGAAATGCTTTTCCAGCACTGACACAAGCTCGCCGGGAATCGGCTTCGACTCCTGGGGCGACTGAACATCGACGGAATTGGGATAATAAACAATCTTGCGTCGAGCGGCATAAGTGGCAACCGATTCGATAAACGCATGGGACTGCACCAGCAACTGATCGGAACAAGCATAAATGCCCCGAACCAACCAGCCAGTCATTCGTAGCAAATAGCGGTTTTTGACAAATCCTGTTGCTGCCAGGCTCTCCGGCCAAAGATCCTGCACCCAGACCGACAGCCGCGCCTTCTTTAACCACTTGAGAAGGATCGCAGGAATAGCCTGAGTAATCGGCGACGGTGCGTACACTAAAATCGCATCAAACTCACGGCCGCGCAGCAGCCAAGGGAAAAACAACAACCCGGCGCCGGCAAACGACAGGTAATTCAGCAACATATTTTTTGCATCGCCCTTGCCACGTGGCCATAACGGCACCCTCAGAACATCGACCGTCCCAAGATAGCGTTCATGCTGGCATCCCCATGCCCGGTAACCCGGATAAACCCGACCGTCGGGGTAATTGGGCTTGCCGGTTGCCACCACCACCTCATGCCCTTGGGCAAGCAGCGTCCGCACTATATCGTTGATAATGAAATTTTCAGGATTGAAATATTGTGAAAGAATTAGTAACTTCAAAATACTCAGATTCTATGCGAGGGAATTTGACGTTCGGACACCAGCTTTTTATAAAGCGCCAACGCTTGGAGGATCAGACCATCCCAAGTATAACGCGACAACACCCTCTCACACAGCCGCTCTCCCTGCTCGACCAACCGCTGCGGAGATTGTAACAATTGATATATGCCTGCCGCCAACGCCTCTTCGCTCACCCCCACCACAAGCCCGCCATCGATTTCCTGTACCTCATCAAACCCGCACTGATCGGTCAGGAGCACCGGAGTACCTCTCACACCGGCCTCAAGTGCAACCAGTGACATGGCTTCCTGACGAGAAGGCACCACCAGCAAATCAGCCGCTGCCAGAGCATCCTGTTTCTCCTGGCCGGCCAGGAATCCAGTGAAGATAATGCGACCGGATAAACCAGCAGACACCTCTGCCACGCGTAATGTTTCACCCAACTCGGCATCGGGTCCAGCAAAGACCAGACGACTGGAAGGGCACTGCTGAGCGATTCGCGCAAAGGCATTCAATAACAAATCCGGACCTTTGATTGGGCTCAAGCGCCCCAGGAAAAGCAGAATCTGCTCATTACCCAAATCATGTTTTTTTCGAAAGGACTGTGGTTCCGGTACCAGAGCGTCATCGACGTGGATACCATTGGGCAGCAAAAAAACTTCTGAGGCGTTTACACCATACTCTTCAAATTGTTGCCGCTCAAGGTTGGTCACGGCAATACAACAGGCGGCACCTCTGACCATCTTCCGCCCAACAACCCGGTTATAGACTTTTTTTAGCCACGATGAGCGTCCGAATACTCTCAGCGAGCCTGCGGGGCAATATACATAGGGCCGGCCGAGGCGCAAGGCGAACAAACAAACCAAAGCCCCCAAGACACTCCAATGACCGGTGATATGAATAATATCGGATTTTTCGACAAGCTCTTTTATCTGTTTGAACGAAACCTTGGGAACGAGAAATCGCTTGAAAAGAGTGGGCAACACAACCAAGTTGACGCCTTGCAGCGCGCGCCTGCGTTGCTCTCCGAGCGCATAGTCTGCACACAATACCGTACACTCTTGCCCCCCACGCCGCAACGCCATTGCCAACTGAAAAGTCCGCTCTGCCGTCCCACCGCCCAACGCGGGATCAATAAAATCCGAAACATGCAAGACGTTCACTTCAGGTTCCTTTCGGCCATATAGCTTTCTGCAAACTCAGCTAATTTCTCGTCAAAAACCGCAGGCGCCACGAACCCCCACGACTTTAATTTAGACGCATCGAATACAAGCTGCGGATTGGATTGAGAGCGCCCTGTCACGGCAAGAATCTGCTTAAGCATCCAGCATGGCAATGCCACATTCATTTTAAATCCTGGCTTGCCCATCACCTGCCCAAGCCTGGCATCCACTGACTGATAGTTATTATTGGGCTCTTCGTCTGCCGAAACCAAAAATACATTACCGTTCAAAGGGCGCTCGATAAATGCAAGAAAACAAATGGCCGCCACAACGTCCTCGACACTGACCAAATGCATATGACGCGTTCCGTGCAAAAATCTAAGCACTTCCCGATACCACACCGATCCATCAGCAATCGTAGAGGACAGTTTTAAAAGATTCAGACTGCCCCGGCCGAACACGGCCGTTGGACGGAGGACTCCGATATCCGACACACTGGAAAGCTCATTCAGGAAAACGTCTTCCGCCAGGCACTTTCGCTTCTCGTACGCGGTCACCGGGCGCAATGTCGCGCGCTCGTCGACGACATCCCCCTGTGGAACACCTACGACCATCGCGGTGCTGACATGCACAACACGTTTCACCTCGGCCTCCCGTGCCATGATCGCCAGATTGGAGATCGCACGGAGAAACTCTTCATCAGAGACAGACTCTGCCGGGTGTGCCAGATTGATCAGGAGATCGGCACCAGCCAGGAACGAGACAAGGCTTTTCCGGTCAAGAAGGTTGCCAACATGAGTCTCCACTTCGCCTTCGAACTGACGCTCCGCTGAACGGGACAGTACACGTATAGTTCGCCCGTCTCCTACAAGCGCGGACAACAGATGAGCACCGATAAAACCAGCGGCCCCCGTGACACAAATAATTTGCGAGTGACTCATACCTCTCACCTTCCGCCAAAAAGCTCAAACCGGCCCTGCAGCCTCATGTAACAATTGGTCTATCTTTGCGTAACAGGGTACGCCACAACACAAGACAGGGACAAAGTATAACAGCTACAAAAATCCAGACAGGAAATGCTTGATAGCGGATTAAAAAGCCCAGGGCCGCACTGTAAAGTACAAAAAGTAATGCATGTACCGCGTCTACGCTAAAGCAGGCCAGATAGGCCCGGACAGCCTGGTTAAACAGGAACATGAAAAAAATAGAAACCCCCACCAAGCCCAACCACCCCATATCATCCAGAACCGCCAAAATCCCGGAATCTCTCTGATCACCGTTGAATCGGCCATCAAATGCCACCACAAACTCGGAGGTTGGCTCGGGCAGATGCATCGCCATTAAAACGCCATCTGGAACATGAGTAAAATTTCTTAGAATATGATCCAACAATTGAAAAGGCGCGCTCATCAGACGCATGGCCAGTACCATGAAAACACCCGGTTTCTGATCATCCGAAGTACCAGATCCAGCGAACCAATAGGTCAATAAAACGGCAATCACCAAGGCACCGGTAAAAAACGCCAATGGCATGTAACGACGTGCGCCGAGCGACCCTCTGAGCAAAAGCACAGAGGCGATGAGCATTAAGAAAACGAGATAACAGAATCCCCTTGACGACGAAAAAAAAATCCCTAACCCGCCCAAGAAAATACCGACAAGCAGCAACCACGTATAGGCTTCGAACCGCCGTGAATGATACTGATAAGAAAGAAAAATTATTGCGCTCCCACACCACATGGCGTACAAATTCGGGTTAAATAAAAATGAACTTGCACGCAAAACTTTCTGACCCGAAGAGTTTATAAAAACCGCCCAGGCTTTTTCGGTATACACTTCCAGAAAAGCGATAATCACGGAAAGAAGCATCACCAGTATCAGAAAAAAAACAACCCCTCTTTTCCATTGCTCTCTGCCCCTGACAGAATCCCAGGCACTGGCGCCAAAGACGATAAACGAAAACATAAAAACCAGGCTCAGCATATTTCTAAAGAGTGCAACCGTAAAACCTTGAAGACATGATTCAACGATGCCGCCCACCATCATAAAAAGAATCGAGGCGATATAAACCCACAGAACCCGTTTATCCTTCCCAACGTTTGAGAGACGAAAAATCATACCGCCTACACAGAGCAAGAAAAAAATAGTGACCCCCCGGGCAAAATGGCCGACACCGACATTATGCAATTCGATGATTGCCGCCGAGGCGTCATTTTTGAAAATAGCGAACACCGACGAAAAAAAATAGAACGTGCCGTACACATACAAACACACCAACTGAGACAGAACATTTTTCTTACACAAAAAAAACAAAGTCATACCGCAGAGAGCAGCTGAAAACATTATACCGATGTAAGTATCCATTAATCGCCCTTTATGGTTGGGAAGAGGACACACAATGCCCTCCCATATTATTTATTCACTTAAGCGATTTTGAGATAAATAGCGACGCCTCATAGACATCATGGACCCCATAAATAGACGCATCCTTAATTCGTTTACCAAAAGCCAACACCTTAAATCGTCCCCATGCACGATGAACGAACCTGAAAATCTGATTGAGCTCAAACCCCAACGAGCGTCGCTCAAGGTTGATGCCATGCAATTTGGACATTGCGACTACGGCCTCACTCACCGCCGTTGCCGTGCGTGCATTTGAGTTCAGCAACGCGGAACGCAGCATCCATTCAGTATTGACCGAAAACCCGGCAGTTTCTTTTGGGAATCTATCGGAAAACTGTGAAAAAGCCTCTGCCATGTAAACCTCCAGCGCGGAACAGGACGTATAGGCCCCGTGGAACGCTATCGTGTTCTCCATGAGAAACTTCTTGGACTCCTCAGCTTGCCCGCTGGGATCAATGCCCGAAACGCCGTTACTCTTGCCTGAGGCGCCACCGATCGTAAACGGCCGAAGTGAAAACGCATAACGCTCAACAAAAAAAGCCGTGGCGAAAGAAGAGTAAGCATCCGGTGTGATCGAATTAAAATAAACGCCCGAAACCCGGGCCTTATCAACGATGCTTTTATGAACGAAGCCATGATAGAGCTTCGGCATATCAAAGGTGTACAGATCGCTGAATTCCAGGCAGCGCTTTGTCCAATGTTTGGATGAGCGCAGTTCAACCGACTTGCAACCTCCTCCCCATTTAAGGTAGTTCTTCCTCGCCGGGTCCGGGAAATTGGGCCAGCAGTACTCGGCGTTCTGTCCAGAAATCGCGAGAACATCAAATTTTTTCTGTATCTCCGCCACGTATTCGATACTACCCGGCAGTAACCCGTCATCATCACCGATAAACATGATAAACCCCTCATCCACATGAGAAAGGGCAAATTCAAAGTTCTCGGCCATGCTGACCCGTCGTCCCGGGTTCACATAGAGAAGATTCGATTGTGAAAGACGCGAAACCACTTCCGCGGTATTATCGGCGCTGCAATTATCACTTACAATAATCTGAAAGTTTGCATAAGTCTGTTCCAGACAGGTCTTCAACGCCGCTTCCAATGTTTCTGCGCGATCGCGTGTCGGAATAATAACTGTATACTTCTCCATCAATCTCTCTCACTTAGCGAACGACTATTCGTTTTATTAAATTTCGAACACTCGGAAGCGTCATGGCGACCGATACGAAACAAACCAGAAAAACCAAAGCAAGACTAAGGACGGTTAAAAAAGCTCCGCTGGAAAACTCAAAAACGCCAGACATTGCAGCGGTGACACACGCACCTACGCCAACGGGTAACAGAACAGCATTAGCATACCATCGCCCCTTCTCCCCAGGCAGTAAACGCTGATGCATGATATGCACATTAAAGATCAGGCAAATACCGTTCAGGGCGACCCAGACACTCGCAGCGCCTGCGGCGCCCCACTGATACGTCGCTATCAGCAACGCAGGAACAAAAACCGTCACAGCAATAGCATTCTGATAAAACGCAAGCTTTGTCCAGCCATACGCCAGCTGCAAAACATAAGGAAGCGTCATCAATCCATTTATAGCATTCCCCACGATCAGCAGACTAAACAGGAGTGATGAGCTGCTGACCAGCAGGGCGTTTTGCGTCCACAATTGAAGTATTGGATTAGCACACAACACCAGCACACAGGTAATAGGAACCACCAGAAGCGCCATCAACTCACATCCCTGACGGTAAGTATCAGTCAGCTGTTGATTACTATCATCTGCTGCCAGCTGAGTAAGTCGTGGCAGGTAGGCATTAAAAAAAGGACCGATCACCTTGAATAAAACTGCCGCAACCGTAGAGGCGAAAACATAGTATCCAAAACTCTTCAGATCAAGAAACCGACTCAACAAAATCTTATCAAGCTGCGTCAGGATGGTGGCTAACAAAGAGATTCCCGTCATACTCAGGGCAAAACACCATATATCAGAAAGAATCGCTTTCGAAAAATGCCCATCGCCCTCGGGCATGGCCCGCCAAAATGTAACACGCATGACAATGACTTGCAAAAGCGCCACGAATGCCTGCCATAGGAAATAAACCTCAATGCTAGGCTTTATTAATAGCAATGCCACCAAAGCGCCCAAGTTTTGCAACGTTGTGAAGAACACAAGAAACCCGTTCAGCAACACCTGCCGCTGCAAGCCATTGAGCCCTCCACTATACAGTGTCAACGGCCAACGCAGTCCGATGACCCCGGCGATTACCCATAATGCATGCATGACACTTTCCCGAGACAGGGACTCGGGGTTCAACCAGTGATAGGAAATATAATACGCTGAAGAACCTATCGACAAGGCAACAACAAAAGCACCCGTCCAATAGATCAACTCCAACGTTTTTGCGGTATCCCTCATTTTTTCGCCACTGTCCGCCTGGCCGGACAGTCTCGCCAGCTCTCGACTCAATGTCTGTGACAAACCAAGATCCAAAACGGCGAACGCGGCCTGCAGGGATATAAAAACCCCAACCAGCCCGTAGGCCTCAACCCCCATCAGATGGATATAGAGCGGGATAAACGCCAGCCCCATCAGCGCGGTCCAAGCACTGCCGAGCAGATTGGCCAGAACGTTGAACTTAACGCTCAGCATGGAGACGTCCTGCAAAAATCAGGCACACGGAGAGAGAGGAGAGAGGGTCTGTCGAAAGGCGCTGCTTTTCAAAAAAACACATAGTGTTAATCCAAGTCTATATCCATCATGAAAACACTATCAGCATCATTTTTCTCTGGAAATTTCCCACGCTATGACAGCAATGGAAATGCCCCTCTCAAACAGCCCGCAACGTCGCAACACTCAAAACCTGAAAAAGTCTTCAATCAACTTCCTCTTCAATGGTTTCAACACCAACTCTCTCGAACCGTCACTGAAAACCATGCAGTCTCCCGGAATAGGCTTGTTCATCACCCCCACTCCTTGAGCGATGACGGAATGATCGCCAACCTTACTCCTTCCGATAATGGAGGAATTGGGGTACATAATGACCCCCTCGCCCAAGTCGGGTGCGATGCCATGGTTCTTGCCTACCGTTGAATTCTGGTAAATTACAAAGTAATTACTGTATTTTGCTTTCGCCAGCACGATCCCCGTGGAATGCCCGATGAAAAAAATATCCGGCATTTCTATTTCATAAAAAAGATCGATACCGTTCAACAGCTTATTTAATAAAAAAATCCGCGTCGGGACATCTGTTTCCTTGGAGTTTCGCCAAATAGTGTTGGCCAGAAAATACAAATAAGTACAGTACTGCGAGGAGTGAAGATAATTAAAATTATCAGGCTCCCATGTCTTTACCGAATTAATGCAAATAACCAGACGCGCCAAGGCTTCGTCGATATGCCGCTCAATCGCGTCGTTGACTATTGCCTTCTTACCATCCGGAAAAAAAGCGGCTATCTGCCCTACGGTGTACTCGACCAGCTCAGCACGGCTGAAATTAATTATTTTCATGATTATGTCTATCTGCGGGATCAAAACCTGGCAAAGCTTCAATTCTGTCTGCTGCCCCCCAAAAAGCCAAGGGTTCGAAAACAGAATATGGATAATACCCCAGCTTCAGCCTGATATCCTTACCCTTGCTGGCCACGGACTTCTCGACCAAGCGCCTCACGGAAACAGGCGCTCCACTACAAATATTGAAGATGCCCTGATGAGCTGGATGCTCAACCAGCCTGACCAGATGTTCAGCGACCTCTTCTACCGGCAAGTAGTCTCTCAACTGCTCGCCTTGCGACATGGGAAACTCTTCATCCCCCGCTTCCAAAGCCCGATCAAGCAGTGCCAAGAGGCTTTTCGGATTCTGACCGGCTCCGAAGGTGTAGAAGAGTCGAGCCCACTGTAGGGTAAAGGGATGCTCGTTGTGCAACGTGTCTAAAAAGCGACGCAACGTGTCCTTGGCTAACGCATAGGCGTTAGCAGGGCTGGTTTCCATCGTTTCGTTTAATTGCCCTTCTCGCATTCCATATTCAAAGCAGGTGCCCGCAACCAGCAGATGCTTGTGGCCTGCGATGACCAGCGACTTGAGAAAGCGGTAGTCCGCCGGCAGCGTGTCCTCGAAATGATAAAGCGCGTTGTAATGCGGCAAGCCGGGCCAAGCGAGGTGAACCACTGCTTCGGCCTCGGCAAACACCTTCACGTCCAGAGACGGATCGTGAATATCACACGCCAGGAATGTTACGCCCTCGGGCCAACTCAAGGATTGTGCCCGTTCGGCGTTCCTGGCAACGGCAATGACTCGATGACCGCGCTCGATCAATCTGGCAACGACATGGCGCCCAATGAACCCGCTGGCACCCGTCACCAGGACGTTCATGGCAAGCTCCGCATCACTGGCACCGCAACCACAAACGTGGTGCCAAAACGTTCACGGAGCGAGCGGTTCTGCTCCAATACCTCGCTGGCAATATTCCAAGGCAGGATCACGACGATGTCTGGCTGGGTTTCGAGCAGTTGTTGTGGCGAATACACCGGAATATGACTCCCCGGCAGGTATTTTCCTTGCTTCGAAGGCGCCGCATCAGAAACGTAAGCCAGCAAGTCCGGTTTGACACCGGCATAGTTCAGTAGCGTGTTGCCCTTTGCCGCCGCACCATAAGCAACAACCTGCTTGCCCGCGCGCTTCTGCTCGATCAGGAAGCTGACCAAGCCGTTCTTGACCTCGTCTGCCCGCTGCTGAAATCCCTGATAGACCTCAAGTGCCTGCAAACCAAATAACGACTCTGCCTCCAGCAAAAGAGCAACGCTTGCACTGTCCACTCGGGGGTCTTCGGCGTGACAACCATAAACACGCAGGCTTCCGCCGTGGGTCGGCAGTTCCTCAACCTCGGTGATACGCAGGCCGGCCAAGGAAAATATCTGCTTCACCGTGTATAACGACAGATAGGAAAAGTGTTCGTGGTAGACCGTATCAAATTGGGTCTGCTCGATCAGGCGCAACAAGTGCGGAAACTCAAGGGTAATGGTCCCTCCTTGCTTCAACGCGGCCTTTAAGCCCAAGGTAAAATCGTTTATATCCGGCACATGGGCAAAAACGTTATTGCCCGCAATCAGGTCAGCTTGACGCCCCTCCTCTGCCAGCCGCAGGCCCAGCGTCTCACCGAAAAACTCACGCAGTACCGGAATACCGATTTTTTCCGCTGCCGCAGCCGTGCTCGCGGTTGGTTCGATCCCCAGGCATGGGATATCTGCAGCCAGAAAGTTTTTCAGCAAGTAACCATCGTTCGAAGCCACTTCGACAACAAAGCTATCAGATCCGAGCCCAAAGCGCTTGATCATGGTTTGGGAATACGCAGCCGCATGCTCAAGCCAACTGGTCGAAGTGGATGAGAAGTAAGCGTAATCCTTGGAGAAAAACAGGTCTGCCTGAGCGTAATCCTCGGTCTGCACCAACCAGCAGTGCTCGCACACTTTCAACTTGAGCGGAAAGTAGATTTCCGGTGCGCTCAACTCTGCCTCGCTGAGGTACGAGTTGGACGGTGGCGCGAAACCCAGATCCAGAAAAGTGTGCTGCAGCGGCTCACAACAGTGGCGACATTTCATACGTGAAGTCCGGCGAACTCGTTAGATAACAAAGCGTGATTCTTGTCGCGCTCGGAAAGGTCGGTAACAGGCAGCGGCCAAGCGACGTTCAATCGTGCATCGTCATAGCGCACGGCGCCTTCAGCCGTCGGCTCATAGAAAGCCGTGTGAAGATAGAGCAATTCGCTGTCGGCCTCCAACACTTGAAAACCATGGGCGCAGCCTTGAGGAACAACCAACATGCGCCCGGTCTGCGGGCTCAGCTCTTCAGCGTGCCACTGCAAAAACGTTGGGGAACCCGCACGCAGATCTACAACCACATCCCATACGCGCCCTTTCAGGCAGCGGACCATTTTCATCTCCGCATGGGGAGCGTGTTGAAAATGCAACCCGCGCACAGCACCTATGGCACTGGTACGAGAATGATTGATCTGCACAATATGCTGCCCTTCCAAAGTCTGAGCCAGACTTTTTTCACAGAACAGGCGACTGAAAGCACCACGATGGTCCTGGTATGGCTGAGTTTCAACCACCAGCGCGCCGCTTATAGCGGTAGATCGAATATTCATGAATCAATCCAGACACAGCCAGCCTTGGCGGCCGCGTCGATATAGTCTGCCAGTTGCTCACGGGTTATTGCCCTGCCGGTGGACGCCTGCAGACGATACCAGTTTGCCGTCATTTCCAAACCTTGCTCCAGACTCCACACTGGTTGCCATCCGAGACGGGCTTTTGCCTGTGCACAGTCAAGGTAGAGCAGGTTGGCTTCGTGCGGTTGGGGCACCGATGTGGTGTGCCAGGCAAGTTGCGGCCAGTATTTCTGCAACTCCGTCAACACCTCGGATACCGTACGGTTATCCTGCCGCTCGGGCCCGAAATTCCATCCCCCCACAACCCCTTTGTCGAGCGCCAGAAGCCGCTGCCCAAGCAAAAGATAGCCTGACAAGCATTCAAGTACATGTTGCCAGGGGCGCGTGGATTGAGGTGAGCGAATCGCCAGGGATTCGCCACTCCCTAAGGCCTTGACGAGATCAGGGATGAGACGATCTTCGGACCAGTCTCCGCCCCCGATGACATTCCCGGCACGTGCAGAAACGATAAGAGGAGCACCGTCGTTAGCCCAAAATGCCTTGCGATAACTATCTACAACCAACTCGCTGGCGGCCTTGGAAGCACTATAGGGATCATGACCACCGAGGCGATCATTTTCACGGTAGCCCCAGGGCCACTCATTATTGGCATAGACCTTGTCTGTCGTAATGACGACTACGGCTCGCACACTGGGAGTCAGCCGGCAGGCCTCCAGGACATTGGCAGTTCCCATGACGTTGGTCGACCAGCTTTCCAGCGGGTCACGATAGGAACGGCGTACCAGCGCCTGAGCCGCAAGGTGAAAGACGATTTCGGGTTGGGCCTGTTCGAATGCCTCCAGAACCACTGCCGAGTCACGAATGTCTCCGCGAACATCAGTCGCCGACGTATTCAACAGACCCCAGTGAGCAGGGACACTCTCAGGCGCCAGTCCGAGACCGGTGACCTGTGCTCCAAGCTCACAGAGCCAGGTTGCCAGCCAGCTGCCCTTGAAACCCGTATGCCCGGTGAGCAGGACCTTGCGGCCTCGATAGAGATCGCCGAACTGCTTCATGTCCAGTGTTTCCAAGGGGGATTACCCTTGCTCCACAAATCTTCGAGGTGATTCTTGTCGCGCAAGGTATCCATGGCCTGCCAAAAGCCACGATGTTGATAGGCCATAAGGTTACCTTCGGTAGCCAGTCGCATCAGCGGCTCGGCTTCCCAGCTGGTTTGATCATCGGCAATGTAATCAATCACTGACGGATCGAGCACAAAGTAACCGCCATTGATCCAGGCGCCATCACCCGCCGGTTTTTCCTGAAAACTACTGACCTGGGAGCCTTCTATGTCCAAGGCACCGTATCGTCCCGGGGGCTGGATCGCCGTGACCGTCGCAAGTTTGCCGTGATTGTGGTGAAACTCGATAAGTTCGCGAATATTCACATCCGCCACGCCATCACCATAGGTAAAACAGAACGGTTCATCACCCACATGCTCCCGAATGCACTTGAGACGCCCGCCCGTCATGGTGTCCTCACCGGTATTGACCAAGGTAACGCGCCAAGGCTCGACGTAGCGCTGATGGACTTCCATGGTGTTATTGGACATGTCGAACGTCACATCGGACATATGCATGAAGTAGTTCGCAAAGTACTCCTTGATGACATATCCCTTATAACCACAACAAATCACAAAATCGTTGATTCCGTAATAAGAGTAGATTTTCATGATATGCCAGAGAATCGGTTTACCACCGATTTCGATCATCGGCTTGGGACGCAGATGAGACTCTTCAGAAATACGCGTGCCCAGCCCGCCCGCCAGAATTACCGCCTTCATGGAAAACCTTACCTACAAATGCCTATGAGAACCGCTCAATTCGCGGCAATGACCCTTATTTTCCGAGCACTGCAGAGAAATTGGCAAAAGGAAGGTTTTAGCATGACCTCAACGGCATGAACAGTCCTTGATCCATCGCAGGCTCTTGAATCCACATATAAAAAAGGCGTCCTATTGGACGCCTTTTTTATATGTGGTCGGGGTAAGGGGATTCGAACTCCTGACATCCTGCTCCCAAAGCAGGCGCGCTACCGGACTGCGCTATACCCCGGTAAAAAAAAGGCACCCGTTAAAGGCGCCTTCTGCGATCAGCGCTTTTGGCCTCTGATCTTAAGATTCAATCCCAGCGAACTGGTTTCAAAAATGGTGGGTCGTGTGGGATTCGAACCTACGACCAATTGGTTAAAAGCCAACTGCTCTACCAACTGAGCTAACGACCCAAAAATGGTCGGGGTAAGGGGATTCGAACTCCTGACATCCTGCTCCCAAAGCAGGCGCGCTACCGGACTGCGCTATACCCCGATTTGAAATTGGCTCCGTGACCAGGACTCGAACCTGGGACCCAATGATTAACAGTCATTTGCTCTACCGACTGAGCTATCACGGAACTACATATTTCAAGTTACAACCTTTACCACAGACTTCCATCGCTGAAAGCTTCCTCAACCAGGCTTTTGCATCGCTGCGTTCGCTTGTCTGAGGCGCGCTATTCTACAACTCTGAAAACCTCTGTCAACCCCTTAAATTGCTTTCAAGACAATGATTTGCAATCTTTTTTCGAACTTCCCTTGTGGGAGAAATCCGAGGGGTGACGTACTGCGGGGCGCACTTTACAAGCCTTTGCCCCTGAGTTCAACGCCCTATCGAAAAAAACCTGCAAAATCGCAATACACTGTGTAGGAGCCGGCTTGCCGGCGATGAGGCCAGCAAGCCTTGCATCGACCTTGCAGACGCCATCGCCGGCAAGCCGGCTCCTACAAGGGGATCGCGTTGATCCCGGGTACTCAGGCAAACACGATCTCGTCGTTGACCACCGAGGCCGTCACGCTCGTTCCCGGCAGGAACCGCCCCGACAGGATCAACTGCGCCAACGGGTTCTCGATCCAGCGCTGGATCGCACGCTTGAGCGGCCGCGCGCCATAGACCGGGTCGTAACCCACCGCGATCAGCTTGTCCAAGGCCTCGCTGCTCAGTTCCAGCTTCAGCTCGCGCTCCACCAGGCGACTGCGCAGGCGACCCAACTGGATCTCGGTGATACCGGCTATCTGATCCCGGGCCAAAGGCTCGAAAATCACCACCTCGTCGATCCGGTTGATGAACTCCGGCCGGAAATGCGTACTCACCGCATCCATGACCGCTGCCCGCTGCGCCTCGCGATCCCCCACCAACTCCTGGATCTGCGCCGAGCCCAGGTTGGAGGTCATCACGATCACGGTATTGCGGAAGTCCACCGTACGACCATGGCTATCGGTCAGGCGACCGTCTTCCAGCACCTGCAGCAGGATGTTGAAGACATCCGGGTGGGCCTTCTCGACCTCGTCCAGCAGGATCACCGAGTAAGGCTTGCGCCGCACGGCCTCGGTCAGGTAACCGCCTTCCTCATAGCCTACATAGCCCGGTGGTGCCCCGATCAGACGCGCCACGGAGTGTTTCTCCATGAACTCCGACATATCGATGCGCACCATGGCCTCTTCGGTATCGAAAAGGAATTCGGCCAGGGCCTTGCACAACTCGGTCTTGCCCACCCCGGTCGGGCCGAGGAACATGAAGGAACCGCTCGGACGGTTCGGATCGGACAAGCCGGCCCGGGAACGGCGTACCGCGTTGGCCACCGCCACCACCGCCTCGTTCTGGCCGATCACGCGCTGGTGCAGCAGGCTTTCCATCTTCAACAGTTTGTCGCGCTCGCCTTCGAGCATCTTGGACACCGGGATACCGGTCCACTTCGACACCACTTCGGCGATTTCCTCTTCGGTCACCTTGCTGCGCAGCAGCTGGTTCTCGCTCTTGCCGTGCTGGTCGACCATCTGCAGGCTGCGTTCCAGATCCGGAATCACGCCATATTGCAGCTCGGCCATACGGTTGAGATCGCCTTTACGGCGTGCCGTTTCCAATTCCTGGCGCGACTGCTCGATTTTCTGCTGGATCTGCGCCGAGCCCTGCACTTCGGCTTTTTCCGAAGTCCAGACCTCTTCCAGGTCGGCGTACTCGCGTTCCAGGCGGACAATTTCTTCCTGGAGTTTTTCCAGGCGTTTTTTCGCCGCTTCGTCGTCTTCTTTCTTCAGGGCCTGGGATTCGACCTTGAGCTGGATCAGGCGACGCTCCAGACGGTCCAGCACTTCCGGCTTGGAGTCGATCTCCATGCGGATACGGCTGGCGGCCTCGTCGATCAGGTCGATGGCCTTGTCCGGCAACTGGCGGTCGGTGATATAACGATGACTGAGCTTGGCCGCCGCGATAATCGCACCGTCGGTGATCGCCACCTTGTGGTGCACTTCGTAACGCTCTTTCAGGCCACGGAGGATGGCAATGGTGTCCTCCTCGCTCGGCTCGTCCACCAATACCTTCTGGAAGCGCCGCTCAAGGGCCGCATCCTTCTCTATATATTGGCGATATTCATTGAGCGTGGTCGCCCCGACGCAATGCAGCTCGCCACGGGCCAAGGCTGGCTTGAGCATGTTGCCCGCATCCATCGAGCCTTCGCCCTTGCCGGCGCCGACCATGGTGTGCAGTTCGTCGATAAACAGAATGATCTGCCCTTCCTGCTTCGAAAGCTCGTTGAGCAGCGACTTCAGGCGCTCTTCGAACTCGCCGCGGTACTTGGCGCCGGCAATCAGCGCGCCCATGTCCAGGGACAGCAGGCGCTTGCCCTTCAGGCCATCCGGCACCTCGCCATTGATAATGCGCTGGGCCAGGCCCTCGGCAATGGCGGTCTTGCCCACGCCGGGTTCGCCGATCAACACCGGGTTGTTCTTGGTCCGCCGTTGCAGCACCTGGATCGTGCGACGGATCTCGTCGTCACGGCCGATCACCGGGTCGAGCTTGCCTTCTTCGGCACGCTTGGTCAGGTCGACGGTGTACTTGTCCAGGGCCTGGCGCGCGCCCTCGGCGTTGGGGTCATTGACCGCCTCGCCGCCGCGCAGGTTGTTGATGGCATTCTCCAGGGCCTTCTTGCTCACACCCTGGCCGAGCAGCAACTTGCCCAGCTTGCTGTTCTCGTCCATGGCGGCGAGCAGCACCAGCTCGCTGGAAATGAATTGGTCGCCCTTCTGCTGGGCCAGGCGATCGGCCTGGTTGAGCAGGCGCGCCAGATCCTGGGACATGTTCACGTCGCCGGTGGGATTCTGGATTTTCGGCAATTGATCGAGCTCTTTGCTCAATTCCTTGCGCAGGCTGTTGATGTCGAAACCGACCTGCAACAGCAGGGGTTTGATCGAGCCGCCCTGCTGTTCCAGCAGCGCCTGCATCAAGTGCGCAGGCTCGATGGCCGGATGATCGTGGCCGACCGCCAGGGATTGGGCGTCTGACAACGCCAACTGCAATTTGCTGGTTAAACGATCTATACGCATGAGTCACCTTCCTTTGGAGCAGGCCGGAGCAAAGGACGCACCTGAATAAAGAAACCTGCCAGATGCCCAAGTAGATGCGGCCTATTCTGAGAGATTCAAGCGTCACAAGCTTGACGAAGATCAGAAGAGTCTAGTCTTCCAGCCAGATCAGGGAGGCGAAGCGACCGGTACGCGGACTGCGCCGGTAGGAGAAAAAGCGCGGGTCGCTGACCGTACACAGCCCGCCACCATGGACGGCGGTGATTCCGCGGGCGGCCAGACGCAGGCGCGCCAGGGCATAAATATCGGCCATGAAGCGTCCGGCATTGACGCTGGGGACAAAGGCTTCGATTGTTTCAGGATGCGTAGAGAGAAAGGCTTCGCGCACTTCCGCCCCCACTTCGAAGGCCCCGGGACCGATGGCCGGGCCGAGCCAGACGAGGATTTGCGAAGCCGGCACGTCCAGTCGATCGACCGTGGCTTCCAGCACGCCTGCGGCCAACCCGCGCCAACCGGCATGGGCAGCGGCTACACGGGTGCCAGCACGGTCGCAAAACAACACCGGCAGACAATCGGCGGTCATCGAGGTGCAGGCAATGCCCGGCGTGCTCGTCCAACTGCCGTCGGCTTCGGCGGTCAGCGTCGGATCGGCCTCGACCACCCCGACACCGTGCACCTGGCGCAGCCAGGCAGGCTGAATAGCAAAGGTATCGGTGAGGCGACGGCGGTTTTCCGTGACGGCAAGGGGATCGTCGTCGACATGATCACCGAGGTTGAGACTGTCGAACGGCGCCAGGCTGACGCCGCCCGCCCGCGTGGTCACGCAGGTCCTGACCCGCGCCGGCGCAGGCCAGTCGGGAATCAGGAAGTCACTCACCCGATGAACGCCTCGCGGTCCTGCTTGAGCAACGTCAGCAACCAGACGAAATCGTCCGGCAGTGGCGACTCCCAGCTCATGCGCTTACCGCTGGTCGGATGATCCAACTCGAGGAAACGTGCGTGCAGGGCCTGGCGCGGGAAGTTTTTCAGCGACTCGACCATGGTCACGCTGGCCGCCGGCGGAATACGGAAGCGACCGCCGTAGGCAGGATCGCCGACCAACGGGAAGTTGATGTGGGCCATGTGCACGCGAATCTGGTGGGTACGACCGGTTTCCAGCTTCACCCGGACATGGGTGTGGGAACGGAAGCGCTCCAGCACGCGGTAGTGACTCACCGCCTGCTTGCCGCCTTCCATCACCGCCATGCGCTGGCGCTGCTGGCCGTGACGACCGATGGGCGCATTGATCTTGCCGCCGGCGGTGACCACGCCGATCACGATGCATTCGTAGATCCGGCTGACGCTGCGGCTCTGCAATTGCGTGACCAACTGCGTCTGGGCCTGGATGGTCTTGGCGACCACCATCAGACCGGTGGTGTCCTTGTCCAGGCGGTGCACGATGCCCGCGCGCGGCACATTGATAATGTCCGGCACGTGGTGCAGCAAGGCGTTGAGCAAGGTGCCATCGGCGTGACCGGCGGCCGGATGCACCACCAGGCCCGCAGGCTTGTTGATCACAAGGATGTCGTCGTCTTCATAGACGATATCGAGTTCGATGTCTTGGGCGATCCACTCACCCTGAGCTTCCTGCTCGGCAATCAGTTCAAGAACAGCGCCGCCATGGACGATGTCTCGTGGGCGGATAACCGCGCCATCCACAGTCAGGCGGCCGTCTTTGATCCAGGCGGAAAGGCGCGAGCGTGAGTGCTCAGCGAAGAGTTGGGCGGCGACTTGATCGAGGCGTTGGCCGCCCAGTTCGGACGGCACCTCTGCGCGAAGTTCAATTTTATCGGACATGCTCGGACTAGGCGTCGGCACAGCCTTTGGTTTCGGCTGCGCGCTTGTGGTTAAATACGGCGTCTTTTGCCCCGAGGCTATCAACGGGGCACTCATCATAACAGGACGGCCCCGCCCAAGACAGCGGCCGTCATAGGGACGCAAGCCGCCATGCAAGTGAGACACCTGCTGCTGATCGCCATCCTCGCACTGACTGCTGCTTGCTCGTCGAAGGAAGTCGTCGACGAAAACTTGAGCGAAGTCGAGCTGTACCAGCAGGCGCAGGCCGACCTGGACAACCACAGCTATACCAGCGCCACCGCCAAGCTCAAGGCTCTGGAGTCGCGTTATCCGTTCGGTCGCTACGCCGACCAGGCCCAGCTCGAACTGATCTATGCCAACTACAAGAATGGCGAACCTGAGGCTGCCAAGTCGGCCGCCGAGCGTTTCATTCGCCTGCACCCGCAACATCCGAACGTGGACTACGCCTACTACCTCAAGGGCCTGACCTCGTTCGACCAGGACGTCGGCCTGCTGTCGCGCTTCCTGCCGCTGGACATGACCAAGCGTGACCCGGGCGCGGCCCGTGACTCCTACAACGAGTTCGCCCAGCTCACCAGCCGCTATCCGAACAGCCGCTACGCGCCGGACGCCAAGCAGCGCATGATCTACCTGCGCAACCTGCTGGCGGCCTACGAGATCCACGTGGCCGACTACTACCTGACCCGTCAGGCCTATGTCGCCGCCGCCAACCGCGGTCGTTATGTCGTGGAAAACTTCCAGGAAACCCCTTCGGTCGGTGACGGCCTGGCGGTGATGGTCGAGTCGTACCAGCGTCTGCACCTGGACGAACTGGCGGCTTCGAGCCTCGAAGTGCTGAAAACCAACTACCCGAACCATCCGACGCTGGTGGACGGTCAGTTCGTGCCACGGGTGGCCGAGGCGGACAACCGTTCGTGGATGAGCAAGGTCACCCTGGGCCTGATCGAATCCCGTCCACCGCTGCCGCCGGGCGAAACCCGCGCCAACCAGGACGTGGTCAAACAGTTCCAGGACGCCAAGGATTCGATTCCGTCGGACCTGAAGCCGGAAGGCGGCGATGCGGCCCAGGAAGAGCAACACGAGGCCGAAGGCAGCAAAGGCAGCAGCAACCGCTCCTGGTTCAGCTACATGACCTTCGGCGTGTTCGACTGAGTCACAGCCCCGTGTAGGAGCCGGCTTGCCGGCGATGGCGGCAGCCCATTCAGCGCCGCCCTCTTCCCCTACCCGCCGCCGGCGTAAGAAAAGAGCCTTTCGAGGCTCTTTTTTTTGCCTTCGCCACGCCCCCCATCAAATGCGCTGTGCGCCCGGCATGTCCTTGGCTAAACTGCCGGATCATTTGCCAATAAGCGGGTTGCCATGGTTCGCCTACTGTTCTGGATTGCACTGATTGCGGCCGCCGTGTGGTTCTGGCGTAAATTCAATCGACCCACCGCCCCCAACCGCCCGGCAGACACACTGGAAGCCGCGCCCATGGTCCGTTGCGCCCATTGCGGCGTGCACCTGCCCCGTGACCGCGCCCTGAGCTTGCAACAGGACTGGTATTGCAGCCAGGCCCACCTCGAGCAAGGCCCGGGCCCTCGTGAGCGCTGAGACCTTCAGTCTCGGCGGTGCCCAGGCCCAGCGCCTGCTACGGCTTTATCACCTTTACCGTCTGAGCATCGGTATCGCCCTGGTCTTGCTGATCTCCAGCAAGATGGACGACAAGCTGCTGGAGCTGGCCGACGGCGAACTGTTCCGCACCGGTAGCTGGATCTACCTGATCCTGAATATCCTGGTGGTGGCCCTGCTGGAAAACCCCAGGCGCCAGGGCCAGGTCTTTATCCTGGCACTGGCGGATGCGGTGATGCTGTCCGGCCTGTTCTATGCCGCCGGCGGCGCACCGAGCGGCATCGGCAACCTGCTGATCGCCTCCGTGGCCATCAGCAACGTACTGCTGCGCGGCCGCATCGGCCTGCTGATCGCCGCCGTCGCGGCCATCGGCATCATTTACCTGACCTTCTACCTGAGCTTCAGCCGCCCGGCCGCCGCCGGCTATTACGTGCAGGCCGGTTTGCTGGGCATCTTGTGCTTCGCTGCCGCGGTTCTGGTCCAGGGCCTGACCCGGTTGCTGGCGGTGAGCGAAAACCTCGCCGAACAACGCGCCAGCGACGTCACCAATCTGGAAGAGCTCAACGCCCTGATCCTGCAACGCATGCGCACCGGCATCCTGGTACTCGACGAACAACACCGGGTGCAGCTCGCCAACCAGGGGGCGCTGACGCTGATGGGGGAGCAAGACCTGAACGGTCATGTGCTCGACGCCTATTCCCTGGAATTGGTCGAGCGCCTGCAAGTCTGGCAACGCAATCCGATACTGCGCCCGCAAAGCCTGAAGATCCTCGGCGCCGGTCCGATCCTGCAACCCAGCTTTATCGCGCTCAAGCGCGGCGAGCACACCCAGACACTGGTCTTCCTCGAAGACCTGTCGCAGATCGCCCAGCAGGCCCAGCAACTCAAGCTCGCGGCCCTCGGGCGCCTGACCGCCGGGATTGCCCATGAGATCCGTAACCCATTGGGCGCCATCAGCCACGCCGCCCAACTGCTACAGGAGTCGGAGCAGATGCCGGAGGCGGACCGCCGTCTCACGCAGATCATCCAGGACCAGTCCAAACGCATGAACCTGGTGATCGAGAACGTGCTCCAGCTGTCCCGACGGCGCCAGACGCAAGCGCAACTGCTCAACCTCAATGAGTGGCTGCAGGCCTTTGTCAACGAATGGCGCGAGCGTTCCCGGCCCAAGCAGTGCCTGCACCTGCAGATCGACGACGCGTCCCTGCAGACCCGCGCCGATCCGCTGCAGCTGACCCAGGTGCTGAACAACCTGCTGGAAAACGGCCTGCGCTACAGCGCCCAGTTGCATGAGCTGGCGCAGGTCTGGCTGACCTTGGCAGTGGACCCGAACAACGGGCTGCCGACCCTGGAAGTCCTGGATAACGGCCCCGGCGTCGCCGCCGAGCAGCGCCAGCACCTGTTCGAACCGTTCTTCACCACCGAGAGCCAGGGCACCGGCCTTGGCCTCTACCTGTCCCGCGAGCTATGCGAAAGCAACCAGGCGCGCCTAGACTACTCGGTACGCCAAGGCGGCAGTTGCTTTCGCATCACCTTCGCTCACGCACGTAAACAGAGTTGAACATGAGCCCACGGCAGAAGATCCTGATCGTCGACGATGAACCGGATATCCGCGAACTCCTGGAAATAACCCTGGGCCGGATGAAACTCGACACCAGCAGCGCGCGCAATGTGGCGCAAGCCCGGGAAAAGCTGGCCCAGGAAAATTTCGACCTGTGCCTGACCGATATGCGCCTGCCGGACGGCACCGGCCTTGAGCTGGTGCAGCATATCCAGCAACGTTATCCCCAACTGCCGGTGGCGATGATCACCGCCTATGGCAGCCTTGACACCGCGATCAACGCACTGAAATCCGGTGCCTTCGATTTCCTGACCAAACCGGTGGACCTGCCCCGCCTGCGGGAACTGGTCGCCAGCGCCCTGCGCTTGCCCACCAGCGGCGGCAAGGCGCCGTCCATCGACAGCCGGCTGCTGGGGGATTCACTGCCCATGCGCGCACTGCGCAAGCAGATCGACAAACTGGCCCGCAGCCAGGCACCGGTGTATATCAGCGGCGAGTCGGGCAGCGGCAAGGAGCTGGTGGCGCGGCTGATCCATGAGCAGGGACCACGTGCCGAACGGCCGTTCGTACCAGTGAACTGTGGGGCGATTCCGGCCGAACTGATGGAAAGCGAGTTTTTCGGCCATCGCAAAGGCAGTTTTACCGGTGCCGTGGAGGACAAACCGGGGCTGTTCCAGGCGGCCAATGGCGGCACGCTGTTTCTCGATGAAGTCGCCGATTTGCCGCTGGCGATGCAGGTCAAGCTGCTGCGCGCCATCCAGGAAAAGGCCGTGCGCAGTGTCGGCGGCCAGCAGGAGGAAATCGTCGATGTGCGCATCCTCTGCGCCACCCACAAGGACCTGAACGCTGAGGTCAGTGCCGAGCGTTTTCGTCAGGACCTCTACTATCGATTGAATGTCATTGAATTACGGGTGCCATCCTTGCGTGAGCGCCGCGACGATATCGAGCCCCTGGCCACCAATGTCCTCAATCGACTGGCCTCGGGTAGCGGCATGCCGGCGGCTCGCTTGCATCCGCTGGCGCTGGATACGCTCAAGGGCTACCGCTTTCCCGGCAACGTGCGGGAATTGGAGAACATGCTCGAGCGAGCCTACACCCTGTGTGAAAACGAACAGATCGAAGCCGGCGACCTGCGCCTGGCCGAGGGTGGCGGGAGCAACATGCAAGTCGGCGAACCGAGCCTGGCGCAGATCGACAATCTGGAAGATTACCTGGAGAGCATCGAGCGCAAGCTTATTCTCCAGGCCCTGGAGGAAACCCGCTGGAACCGCACGGCGGCGGCCCAGCGCTTGAACCTGTCGTTTCGTTCGATGCGCTATCGGCTCAAAAAGCTCGGGCTGGATTAAGGCCTCAGATCCGGCCCTCGGGCGCATAAGGCGCCGGATCGATGATCGGCTCACGCCCCAGCAACAGATCGGCAAACAACTGGCAGGACGCCGGCGCCAGCACCAGTCCGTTGCGATAATGCCCGCAGTTCAGCCATAGCCCCTCGAACCCCGGCACCCGGCCGATATAGGGAATCCCCTCGGGCGAGCCCGGCCGCAATCCCGCCCAGTGTCCGACCACCTCAGCCTGCGCCAAGGCCGGAATCAACTCGACCGCCGACGCCTTGAGGCTTTCCAGCGCCGACAGCGTCGGCGTCTTGTCGAAGCCTTCATGCTCCAGCGTGCTGCCCACCAGGATATGCCCGTCACGCCGGGGAATCGCATAACGGCCTTTCGCCAGGACCATGCTCGAGAGAAAATCCGCCGCGCACTTGTAGAGGATCATCTGGCCCTTGACCGGCTCGACCGGCAGCGCCAGCCCCAAGCTGCTCAAGAGTTCGCCGCTCCAGGCCCCCGCCGAGAGCACGACCTGATCGCCACGCAGCTCACCCGTGGCCGTGCGTACGCCGACTACGCGCTCGCCTTCACGGAGAAACCCGGCGACTTCGCACTGCTCGCGAATCGTCACATTGGGCAAGGCCTGCAAGGCTGCCTTGAGGGATTTCACCAGGCGCGGATTACGCACATTGGCGACATCGGCCATGTAGATGGCCCGGGAATAACCGTCGCCCATCACCGGCACCGCGTCGTGAACCGCCGAGATATCCACCGCGCTCAGGGGACGCTGCTCACGTTCGGCCCAGGCCAGGGCCTCGGCTTCGTCGTCCAGGTCGAGCCAGTACAGGCCGGTGGTGTGAACCTCGGGATCGACACCGGTGGCGGCGAACAAGCGCTCGCCCAGTTGTGGATAGAAGTCCTGGGACCAATGGGCCAGGGCCGTGACCGCGGGACTGTAGCGCCAAGGGTACAGCGGAGAAACGATACCGCCGCCGGCCCAGGAAGACTCCTGGCCAAGGCCGGAACGGTCCAGCAGCGTCACTTGCCCGACCTCGGCGGCCAGATTGAAGGCAGTCAGCAAGCCAATCACACCGCCGCCGATGATTACCACGTGTTGTTGCCCGGCCATCTCATCATCCAACCAGAAAAGGAAACAGGCGCCAGGGTGCGCCCATAAAAGCCTCAACGTCCCCAGCAGTCCTTGGTCGTTGCGCCCACGGAGCCAGGATTGCCCCTCGCGCCGGTATTGTCGAGGGTGTAATTGCCGCACATGTCGCCCGCCATCATCGTCCCAGCGATCGGTGTTGCCGTCAGAGTGAAGGTCGTGGCAGCGAGTGCTGACGTGATGTTGTAGTAGCTATTGCCCGCACTCAAGCCAGCCGTACCAACGTACGTCGCGGTTCTGGTGTACGAACGCTCCAGGGTTTGCGCCTGCTCGGAAATCAGCTCGGCGATTTCATAGCGATGGGTCCTTTGCATATATGCGATGTAGTTGGGATAAGCCACGGCAGCCAGGATGCCGACAACCGCCACGACGATCATCAGTTCGATCAGGGTGAAACCGCTACTGCTTCTACGCATTGAATCCCTCACTGTAATTGACGCCACATGATACGACGGTTGTTCACACCACCGAGCTCCAACGGACCACCTGGCCCGCCCGGCCCACCCGGTAGCCCCATCAACATTTGTGAACCATCGGAATTACTCATTAGCCCGGCCAGGTTCGGTACCCCACCAACGAAGTTCATCCCACTGATAATCTGGTCGCTGGCGTTGACCTTGCGGTCGCCATTGGTGTCCAGCACCGGGTAGGTCAACATCGCCCCGGTGACGGCGTCGACATCCATGAAGCGCCCCGACCCCGCACTTGAACAGGGGTCAGTGGTATCGACAATCGCCGTGGTGAAAAACAGCCGGCCAAAACTCAGCACCGCCGGATAGATCACCCGCTCCCCGGTCAGCACGCTGTTGATCACCAGGGAGAAGTAGAAACCTTTCTTGGTGGTGTAGTCGACGGTGTTCTGGCTTGAGGTGAAATTCACACTGCCGGCGGCGGGCGCATTGATGGTCTGCGCCACCAGGCTGCTTTCCGTGATGCTGGCGGTGGCGCCATCGTTGTCGAGCACCGCATAGAACGCCTGGCGTGCTGTGCTGGTCTTGTCCGCTGTTTCGCTGAGCTTGCCGGTGCCGAAGTAAACCAGCTTCCCCTGCCCCGGCAGGTTGCCGATGACCGGCTGCGCCGTAATCGGTTGCGCTGAGCCGCCCGAGGCGGTGAACAGCGGCGCCCCGGAAAAGGCGACTTTCCAGTTGGCCGGGGCCGAAGCGGTCAGGTCGAACTTCCACATCTGCCCCTTGAGGTCGCCGCCGTAGGCATACAGCACCTGGCTTTGCGCATTGACTCGTAGCTTCACCGAACTCAAGCCATTATTACCCGTGCTGTCGACAGGAATCTCGGTGATGACCGAGCCGTCACTCATATCCAGTACCAGCAGCGAAGCCACCCCGTTGAAACTGCCGTAGCCATTGCCGATGAACGCCGCCCAGCGACCGTCCTGCAAGCGCGCCACCTCCGGCTTGGCGTAGGCATACCCCAGGTTGTTGTACTTGTTGCCGGTGGTGGAGACATCCGGGGCCTTCACATCCCACAAGGCATTGATCGTATTACCGGCCGAAGCGTCATACAGCTGAACCGCGAAGAACGCCTTGCCACCCGCGCCCACGCCGCCCACGGCAATGGTCTTCCAGGTGGTACCGGGCTTGGCGTCCACCACTGAGATCTGGCCGTCGGCGAGGAATTTGTGCGTGGTGCCATTGATGTAGGCCGGGTCAGCCACGTAATGCAGGTTAGTCAGGACACTGGAGGGCATGTAGGCATAGAGACGACTACCCGTGGTCGGATTGATAACATTGAAAAAGCCATCGTTGGCGTTCACCACCAGGCGCGGACTCATCCCGGTCGAGGAGGACTTGCCGTCCAGGTAAGCGGTATAGCTGGTATCCCCGGTGAGGTCGGACGCCGTATGGTCGGTGGGTGACGCATAGACCAGACGCGAATTGACGATATCGCCAAGGAGTACGGTACGGGTCTTCAGGCCGGTCTTGTTGACCCCCATGCTCCATTGCACCAGGTCACTGCCGCTGATCCCCGTGGGCAGGCTGGCGCTCAGGGCGGTCTGCTGGGTGGTGGCGAAGTTGGCGTATGCCAGGGTGATCGCCAGGTTCGTGCCGGTATTCCAGGACTGGAAGGTCGCCGTGTTGGTGCTCCCGGGAATAATGGTGGTATCGGTGCTCCAGTTCGCGTTGGTGTTGAGCGACCCGTCAGTGCCAAATCCAAAGGCCTTGATGGTCCCACGCCAGTCGGTCGGGTCGTACTGGGAGGTGTAGTAAAGCGAGCCGGTGTTAAAGCTCGACGAACTCGTGGCACCGCCACCACCGGATCCCGCCTTGGACGTGATGTCGTTCAGGGCTGCCGACAACGCAGCGTTGAGGCCGGCGCTGTCAGTGGCCTGATAGTAAATGCCGTGACCATAGGTCGCCGTATCCGCGAGCATCTGATTGGCGGCCGTAAACCCCACGGTGTAGGTGAACATGTTCTGTTTGGGGAAATCGCTCGCATCCCAGCTCTTGCCGGCTGCGTCGTTGCCGGCGGAGCGCATGTCGATGTCATAGGCGAACTTGGCGATGTCGTCGAGAAACAGCGAGTCGCCCTCATTGTCCCCGCCCAGCGGATTGTTGCCGTCATTGTTGATACCGTCCCAGTTCGGAAGATTCGATCCACCCAATGGGTCATTGCTGGGAAAGGTCCGGTCATAGGTCGGAAAGCCGTCGGTGATCACCACACCGTAGTTTTTCTGGCAACGGTACTGGATCGGGCTCGTGTAGGTGGTCGGCGAAGAGTTGTAGTAGGGCGCCATGCCACGAAAATAACGGGTGATCTCGTAATAGGTTTCAGCCAGCGGCGTGTTGGCGATGGCCGCCAGGCCGCTGATGGAAGTCAGCAGTGCGTTGTAGTTGGCATCCGCCTGGGTCTGGGTGGTCGTACTGGTTACCGACAGGTCGCTGATGCCCCGGGCAATATAGCCACCGGGCCCGGGATCGCGACTGTTAGGCGGGTTGAAGGTCGCCAGGCCGATGCGCAGGTTGCGGTTGCTGGTCACCAGTGCCGAAGACACATTACGCGCCACGTTGACCCGGTAGTCATTGGGGATCGAACCGTCGGTATAGTCCTTGGTCGTACCCGTCATCTGGGTGATCAGGTAGGCCAGGTATTTGTTGGCGATGCGTGTATTGCCGCCGCCCACCGGGTCGGGCAGCTTGAGGCAGTAGACCGTGTTGCTGGTGCCGATCTTGAACCCGTCGTAGTTCGACGCGCAGGGCCCCGGGTAGAAGCTGCTGATGAACTGGTTGTCACTGGTCATGTCCAGTGTGGTCACACTGTTGCAGTTGGAGTACGAGTAGCAGTTGTAGACCTGTGCACGGGTCACGGTCGGGTCATAGCCTGTCGGCCAGATCAGGTTGTTCATACTGCCGGAGTCGTCCACCAGCAACATCACGTTCGGCGGCACCGAGCCGGCGCTCAACAACGGCGAGTCGGAGGGCGTGAAAGCATAGGCCGGAGCGCTGAGGTAAAACCCGAGAAGCCCCCCGGCCAGCCAGGGCATCAGCTTCGAGCGCAGGCGATCCAGGCGCTTACTTCTTGACATAGATGCTCTCCAGCACGGTTTTCGAGGTGCCTTGCACACCCACGCCGGTAATTCGATAGAGGGTCCAGGGCAGGCTGTCTTCCATTCCCGCCAGGTTCATGTTCACCGGGTCCTTGGTGGTACCCAGCTTCTGGATGCCATAGAAACCGCTGTTGCTTGTGACCCAGGTCACCCCGGAAGTAGTGTTCAGTCCTGCAACCAGAGGCGTGTTCGGGTCCACCGCCTCGGCCGGCGGCGCGCATTTCGTCGTGTTCGGGCACACGGGCAAGCTGTAGGCCTGGGCCTGTACCACGGTTTCCCCGGCCCGCAGGGCCGTTTCGGCGAACTGGAAGGACTCGTTGCGCAACTTGACGCTACCGGCCATCTTTTCCTGCAGGTTGGCGTTCTGCATCGACGAGATACCGATCAGGGTCAGCAGCAGCAGGAACACCAGGCTGACCAGCAGGGCCATGCCGCGCTGCTTGCCCGAACTGCGAACAGGGTAGTGATTCATCGACATCCCCCTATCTCAACCGATTGCGTAAGGCCGCCACGACACTGAAGGTCTGGTTGCGCACTTTGCTGGTGGGGTCCTGCAAGGTCAGGGTCAGACGCACGCTACGGATCAGCGCCGGGTTGCTCGGGGTCGTGGAGTAACTGGAGGCCACGGTATCGAGCGGGGTCCTGGCCATGCCGAAGAGCACGCTGAAGGCGTTCACATTGTTGATCAGTGCCTGCGCACCGAGATAGATCTGGTTGGTCTTGAAGGTGTAGGCCACTTGCCGAACTGGAATGGCGATCTGCCCTACTGCCGGCGCAACCACTCCGTCATTTGCCGTGGAGAGCACCAGGCAGTCGGACAGCACCGTCCAGTTCTGAGCGATGCCGTTCCCACCGACATCCGCAGTGACCAGGGTCAGGATATTGTTGGCGCTGTCCCAGGTGATCGGGTTCGCCATCGCCGTGGTGTAGGTCTTCGAAGCACTCGAGTCCGCCACGGTGCCCACGCACCCGGTCATGCCCACCATACGAATTTCCTGGAGCATCTTGCTCAACACGAAACGGGCGTCCTCCTGCATCGCCGCGGAAGCCGTCTGACTGGTGTAGGTGGACTTGGCCGCAACAAAAATCTGGATGATACCGGCGGTCACCACCAGCCCCAGGGTCAGGGCAATCATGAGTTCGATCAGGCCGAAGCCTCTGGACTGATTTTTCATGTTCCGGTCCATACAGTGGCGATCTGGCTGACCAGGGTATAGGTGATGCTCGCGGTGCCCGCGCTAGTGTTCCCGGCCGCCGTATTGGCCGCATTGGCCGCTCGCGAGTCATCCCAGGTGATGCTGATAGTGACCACACCGCCGGTGATCGAAACCGACCGCTGTGTCGAGCCACCCAGGTTCGTGACATTGTTAGCGAAGTCGGATAGATCCTGGTCACGCACACTGGATATGGTGGTCGGCGCGGCGGTCTGGGCGGCCAATTGGTAATCCGCACCAGGATTCGAGCACGGGCTGAACGACGCATTCGAGCAAGGATTGGCGCGGATACGATCGAGCAGGTCATAGGCAATGAAACTGGCCTGGGTGCTCGTCGTCGAACTGTCGGTGTACCTCAGGGCGTTGAGTTGCAGTGCCGCAGCCCCAAGCAGACCTACGGCCAGGACCAGCATGGCAACCAGGACCTCGATCAGAGTCACACCGGCCTGATGATGACGCTTCATGGGCAACTCCCATTGAGCGCGATCCGTCCCGTGAGACAGACGCTGAGGGTATTGGTATAGGCCCCCTCGACAAACGACAGGGTCACCGCCGTCGCCGGGGAAACCAGGGCGCCGAGGTTGTTGAACTCGATAAAGGTGACCGTGCTGGCTGCCATCGTCGAGCTGCTCGACATGGCTGGCACCACCCGCAATACGGTCGTGCGCAAATTGGTCCCGGTGGTGGCGCCCGTGGTGGTGCTCTGCCCGCTCGTCCAATCGCTCCCGGCTCCGCTCGAGGGGCCGATACGCACATTCACGCCGCGGTTGATGGCTTCCTGGCGGGTGTAGTTCAACGCGCGCTGCAGGTCGCTCGCCTCGGAATCTGCGCGAGACTTCTGGATGCTGCTGGTAAAGGAAGGCGCGGCAATAGCTGTCAGGATCGCCAGCACGGCGATCGCGACCATCAGCTCAACCAAGGTAAACCCTTTGGCACCTTGAAACATATGCGCACTCCCCCAGCCAGTGCTCTGGACTATAACTAGCCTTTCCGTCCGAACCACCCGGCGACAGGATATACGGTTGTTTTGGATGGACCAGTGCACATGGACCGTGCAATGAAAATAAACAGGGAGGTGTTCGACATGCCGCAGCGTGGCCTGAGCCTGATTCAACTATTGATAGGACTGAGCCTGATCGCCCTGCTCGCGCATCTGGCCTTGCCGTCCTTCCGGGAAACCGTCGATGCCCACCGCCGGCAGATCTCGGCCGAGGAACTGATCAGCGGCCTGCGCACCGCCAGGACCGAAGCGATCCTGCGCCAGCGCGATGTGGTGATCCATGCGCTGGAAGAAGATTGGAGTCGAGGCTGGCGGATCATTGTCGACCGCAGCGGACAAGGTCACTTGGATCCGGACAACCCGGTGCTGGTTGAACGACGTAACGACGGACTGACACCGATCAAAGGCAACCGATGGCTAGAGCAGTTTGTCCGCTTCACCCCTCTCGGTTCGCTCAACCCGCAAAACGGTGCCTCAATGGGCGGCACACTGCATATCTGCGCCAGGGACCAGCCGGTCAGCCACCATCAGGTGATCCTGGCAGCAACCGGTCGGATCAGGCTCGAAAAAAGAGAAATACCCGAGGCACTCTGCGCCTCCCCGGGCTTACAGCAAGGAGCGAACGCGTAGTTCCTTGGGCATGGAGAAGGTCACATTCTCCTCACGCCCGGCCAACTCGTCGGCACCGGTCGCCCCCCAGGCCTGGAGCTGCTGGATCACGCCACGCACCAGCACTTCCGGTGCCGAAGCCCCGGCGGTGATGCCGATCCGCTCGACACCGTCAAACCAGCTGCGCTGCAGGTCTTCGGCACCGTCGATCAGGTAGGCCGGCGTCGACATGCGCTCGGCCAGCTCGCGCAGGCGATTGGAGTTGGAGCTGTTCGGGCTGCCCACCACCAACACCACATCGCATTCGTCCGCCAGTTGCTTGACCGCGTCCTGGCGGTTCTGCGTGGCGTAGCAAATGTCGTCCTTGCGCGGCCCACCAATGGCCGGGAAGCGCAACCGCAGGGCATCGATCACGCGGCTGGTGTCGTCCATGGACAAGGTGGTCTGGGTCACGAACGCCAGTTTTTCCGGGTTGCGCACCTGCAAGGCGGCGACGTCTTTTTCGTCCTCCACCAGGTAGATCGAACCGCCATTGGCGTCGTCGTACTGGCCCATGGTGCCTTCGACTTCCGGGTGGCCCGCATGGCCGATCAGGATGCATTCACGACCGTCGCGGCTGTAGCGCGCCACTTCGATATGCACCTTGGTCACCAGCGGGCAGGTCGCGTCGAACACCTTCAGGCCACGACCCGAGGCTTCCGTGCGCACGGCCTGGGAAACGCCGTGGGCACTGAAGATCACGATCACGTCATCCGGGACCTGCTCCAACTCTTCGACGAAGATGGCGCCACGGGCGCGCAGGTCTTCGACGACAAATTTGTTGTGGACCACTTCATGGCGCACGTAGATCGGCGGGCCGAAGACTTCCAGGGCCCGGTTGACGATTTCGATCGCCCGGTCCACGCCGGCGCAGAAGCCACGGGGGTTGGCGAGTTTGATATGCATGCTGTGCCTCGTGTCTTGCGCGCAAGGGGAAATATTAAAGCGCCTTGACCTCGATGATCTCGACATCGAAGGTCAGGGTCTTGCCCGCCAGCGGGTGGTTGAAGTCAACGGTCACCTGGGCGTCGTCGAACGTCTTCACCACACCCGGCAGCTCGGTGTTGGCCGCATCGTTGAAGATCACCAGCAAACCTTCCGACAGCTCCATGTCCTGGAACTGCGAACGCGGGATGACCTGCACATTCTGCGGGTTCGGCTGGCCGAAGGCATTTTCCGGGGCCACGGTCAGGTTACGCTTGTCACCGGCCTTGAAGCCGAACAACGCCACCTCGAAACCCGGCAGCAGGTTGCCGTCGCCGACCTTGAAGGTCGCCGGGGCCTTGTCGAACGTGCTGTCGACGGTGTCGCCGTTTTCCAGGCGCAAGGCGAAATGCAAGGTGACCTGGGTGTTCTGACCGATGCGTTGCTCAGCCACTGCGTGTTCAGTCATGAACGGGTTCTCCGGACTTTTTACTCTTGAACATATCCAGCGCCAGCATCACCGCACCGACGCTGATGGCGCTGTCGGCAAAGTTGAACGCCGGGAAGTACCAGCGGTTCTGCCAGTGCACCAGGACGAAATCGATCACATGGCCCAGGGCCATGCGGTCATACAGGTTGCCCAGGGCACCGCCGAGCACCAGCGCCAGCGCAATCGCCAGCCAGGTTTCGTTGCGTCCCAGGCGCTTGAGCCAGACCACCAGTACCGCGCTGACCACCAGCGCGATCAGCGCGAACAGCCAGCGCTGCCAGCCGGAGCTTTCAGCCAGGAAGCTGAAGGCCGCGCCGGTGTTGTAGGCCAGGGTCCAGCTGAAGTAATCGGGGATGATCACGATCTGCTGGTACAGGGACAGCGAGCTTGCGAAGTGAAGCTTGCTGACCTGGTCGATGACCAGGACCAGCACGCTCAACCACAGCCAGCCCAGGCGGCCGAAACGGCCGGCACTGGTATTAGGCATAGTGGCGCACCTCGCCTTCGCCGCTGATATTGTCCACGCAACGACCGCAGATTTCCGGATGCTCCGGGTTGACCCCGACATCCTCGCGGTGATGCCAGCAACGGCCGCACTTGGCATGGGCGGACTTGACCACCTTGAGCTTGAGCCCGGCGACTTCGGTGACCACCGCATCCGCCGGAGCCAGCGCCAATGGCGCAACGGTCGCGGTGGAGGTGATCAGGACAAAACGCAGTTCGTTGCTCAGCTTGCCCAGGTCGGCCACCAGGGCCTCTTCGGCGAACAGGGTCACTTCGGCCTGCAGGTTGCCGCCGATGGCCTTGGCCGCCCGCAGGTTTTCCATCTCCTTGTTGACCGCGACCTTGACCGCCATGATCCGCTCCCAGTAGGCGCGGTCCAGCTCGAAGCCTTCCGGCAGTTCGCTGAGGCCTTCATACCAGGTGTTGAGCATGACCGACTCGTTGCGCTCGCCCGGCAGGTACTGCCACAGCTCGTCGGCGGTGAAGGCCAGGATCGGCGCGATCCAGCGCACCAGCGCCTCGCTGATGTGGTACAGCGCGGTCTGGCAGGAACGCCGGGCCTTGCTGTTGGCGCCGGTGGTGTACTGGCGATCCTTGATGATGTCGAGGTAGAAACCGCCCAGCTCCTGCACGCAGAAGTTGTGTACCTTGGAGTAGACGTTCCAGAAACGGTATTCGCCGTAGTGCAGTTCCAGCTCCCGTTGCAGCAACAGCGCGCGGTCCACGGCCCAACGGTCCAGGGCGAGCATCTCGTCGGCCGGCAACAGGTCGGTGGCCGGGTTGAAGCCGCTCAGGTTGGAGAGCAGGAAACGCGCGGTGTTGCGGATACGCCGGTAGGCGTCGGCGCTGCGTTGCAGGATCTGGTCGGAGACCGCCATCTCGCCCGAGTAATCGGTCGAGGCGACCCACAGGCGCATGATGTCGGCACCCAGGGTGTCGTTGACTTTCTGCGGCGCGATCACGTTGCCCAACGACTTGGACATCTTGCGACCCGCCTCGTCGACGGTGAAACCGTGGGTCAGCAGTTCGCGGTAAGGCGCGTGGTTGTCGATGGCGCAACCGGTCAGCAAGGACGAGTGGAACCAGCCGCGATGCTGGTCCGAACCTTCCAGATAGAGGTCGGCCCGCGGGCCGCTCTCATGGCCCATCGGGTGCGAACCGCGCAGCACGTGCCAGTGGGTGGTGCCGGAATCGAACCAGACGTCGAGGGTGTCGCTGATCTTGTCGTACAGCGGCGCTTCGTCGCCCAGCAACTCGGCGGCGTCCATCTTGAACCAGGCTTCGATGCCTTCGACTTCGACGCGCTGGGCCACCTGCTCCATCAGCTCGGCGGTACGCGGGTGCAGCTCGCCGCTTTCCTTGTTGAGGAAGAACGGGATCGGCACACCCCAGTTGCGCTGGCGGGAGATGCACCAGTCCGGACGGTTGGCGATCATCGAGTGCAGGCGCGCCTGGCCCCAGGCCGGGACGAACTGGGTCTCTTCAATGGCCTTGAGCGCGCGCTCACGCAGGGTATCGCCGGCCACCGGGGCCTTGTCCATGCCGATAAACCACTGCGCGGTGGCGCGGTAGATCAGCGGGGTCTTGTGGCGCCAGCAATGCATGTAGCTGTGGCTGATGGTTTCGGTATGCAACAGCGAGCCGACTTCGCTCAGCTTGTCGACGATGCCTGCGTTGGCCTTGAAGATGAACTGGCCGCCGAAGAACTCCAGGGACTCGGCATACACGCCGTTGCTCTGCACCGGGTTGAGGATCTCATCGTTGACCATGCCGTACTGCTTGCAGATCTTGAAGTCGTCCTCGCCGTAGGCCGGGGAGCAGTGAACGATACCGCTACCGGCACTCAGTTCGACGTAGTCGGCCAGGTACACCGGCGACAGACGGTCATAGAACGGGTGACGGAAGTTGATCAGTTCCAGGGCTTCGCCCTTGGCAATGGCCAGTACCGATCCTTCGAGTTTGTAGCGCGCCAGGCACGATTCGACCAGCTCTTCAGCCAGTACCAGCAGGCGGTCACCGACATCCACCAGGGCGTAGTTGAATTCCGGGTGGACGTTCAGCGCCTGGTTGGCCGGGATGGTCCACGGGGTGGTGGTCCAGATCACGATCGCAGCCGGCTTGGCCAGCGACGGCAGGCCGAATGCGGCGGCCAGCTTGTCCTGGTCGGCAATCGGGAAGGCCACGTCGATGGTCGAGGACTTCTTGTCCTGGTATTCGACTTCGGCTTCGGCCAGGGCCGAACCGCAATCGAAGCACCAGTTCACCGGCTTGAGGCCCTTGAACACGAAACCGCCCTTGACGATTTCGGCGAGTGCGCGGATTTCACCGGCCTCGTTCTTGAAGTCCATGGTCTTGTAGGGGTTGGCAAAGTCGCCGAGCACACCCAGGCGGATAAATTCGGACTTCTGCCCTTCGATCTGCTCGGTGGCGTAGGCACGGCACAGTTCGCGGGTCTTGTCCGCGCCCAGGTTCTTGCCATGGGTCACTTCGACCTTGTGCTCGATCGGCAGGCCATGACAGTCCCAACCCGGCACATAAGGGGCATCGAAGCCGGCCAGGGTCTTGGACCGGATGATCATGTCCTTGAGAATCTTGTTCAGCGCATGACCGATGTGGATCGTGCCGTTGGCATACGGAGGACCGTCGTGAAGAACGAACTTCGGACGATCCTTGCCAATCTCGCGCAACTTCCCGTACAGGCCAATGCTGTCCCAGCGCTGCAGAATCTGCGGTTCGCGCTGTGGCAGGCCGGCCTTCATCGGGAAGGCGGTGTCCGGAAGGTTAAGCGTGGCTTTGTAGTCGGTCATTTCAGGCTCTTTTTAAGCGGTGAACCCTGCCAGTGGGCACGGGCGGCGGCGACGTCCGCATTGATCGCCGTCTTGAGCGCCTCCAGGGAGGCGAATCGCTGCTCATCGCGCAGCTTGTGGTGGAAAACCACGGTCAAACGCCGGTCATACAGATCACCGGTAAAATCCAGCAGGTGCACTTCCAGGTGAGCGCTGCCATCACCTGAAACCGTGGGCCGCACGCCGATATTGGCGACGCCCGGCCACGGCTGGCCGTCGATCTCGACGCTGACCAGGTAAACCCCGGTCAACGGCACGCGACGGCGCTTGAGCTGCACGTTGGCGGTCGGCGTGCCCAGTTGGCGCGCCAGCTTCTGGCCATGCAGCACCCGTCCGGCAATCCGGAACGGGCGGCCGAGCAAGCGCTCGGCCAGGGCGAAGTCAGCCGCCGCCAGGGCATTACGTACCTGGGTGCTGCTGACCCGCAGGCCATCGAGCTCGACGGTCTGCGCCGCCTCGACGGTGAAACCCCGGGCGCTGCCCGCCTGTTGCAGGAACTCGAAATCGCCGACGCGATCACAGCCGAAGCGGAAATCGTCGCCGACTTCCAAATGCTGCACGCCGAGACCGTCCACCAGGATGGTATCGACGAACTCGGCGGCGCTGAGTTTGCTCAGGCGCTGGTTGAAGGCCAGGCACAGGACCCGGTCGACGCCCTCGGCGGCCAGCAGTTTCAGCTTGTCGCGCAAGCGCGCCAGACGTGCCGGCGCGGTGTCCGGAGCAAAGAATTCACGGGGCTGCGGCTCGAAAATCACCACGCAGCTGGGTACACCCAACTCCAGCGCACGCTCACGCAGTCGGGCCAGGATAGCCTGGTGACCACGGTGAACACCGTCAAAGTTGCCAATGGTGGCGACGCAGCCCCGATGCCGGGGGCGCAGGTTGTGAAGGCCTCGAACCAGCTGCATAACGCGCTTCTTGCTCATAAAGTGGTCGATTATAACCACACCCGACGGCCGACGACAGGCAACAGCAGCACCCAAATCGATCGAACCGACAAAACTCTCTTGCGTGACACCCTCTCGGGGGCACCCCGAGCTACGTCAATGATTTGCGATTGAAATGCCGCAAACGCAGCCCCATCGCCGCCAACATGCCGAAATAGGCCAGCACACCGGCCACCACCAACCCACCCAAACGCAGGAAACGCTCGAACATGTGCCCCTGGTCCCAGGCCGGCATGATGCGCATCAACCCCAGCAATACCGCCGACATCACCGCCACCGCCAGCACCAGCTTCAGCAGATAGACGCCCCAGCCCGGCTGCGGCACAAAGAGTTGTTGCTTGCGCAATTGCCAGAACAGCAGCCCGGCATTGATACAAGCCCCGGCGCTGATCGCCAGCGCCAGCCCGGCATGGGCCAATGGCCCGATAAAGACCAGGTTGAGCAGTTGCGTGACCGTCAGGGTGAAAATCGCGATTTTCACCGGCGTGCGAATGTTCTGCTGCGCGTAGAAGCCCGGCGCCAGCACCTTGATCATGATGATGCCCAGCAAGCCCAGGGAGTAGGCCACCAGCGCACGCTGGGTCATGGAGGCATCAAAGGCACTGAACTGGCCGTACTGGAACAGCGCCACCGTCAGCGGCTCGGAGAGAATCGCCAGCGCCAGGGAGCACGGCAGCACCAGCACGAAGCACAGGCGCAGGCCCCAGTCGAGAATCCGCGAATACTCGTGGCGGTCCTTGCTGGCATAGGTTTTCGACAGGATCGGCAACAGGATCGTGCCCAGGGCCACACCGAGCACCCCGGACGGCAACTCCATCAAGCGGTCGGCGTAGTACATCCAGGACACCGAGCCCGCCACCAGGAAAGAGGCGAAGATGGTGTTGATGATCAGCGAGATCTGGCTCACCGAAACGCCGAGAATCGCCGGCAGCATCTGCTTCATTACCCGCCAGACACCGGCGTCACGCAGACTCAGCCGTGGCAGCACCAGCATGCCGACCTTTTTCAAGCTCGGCAGTTGGTAGAGCAGTTGGGCCAGGCCACCGGCCAGCACCGCCCAACCCAGGGCCATCACCGGCGGGTCAAAGTACGGCGTCAGGAACAGGGCAAAAATGATCATGCTCACGTTCAGCAGCGTCGGCACGAAGGCCGGCACTGAAAAACGGTTCCAGGTATTGAGGATCGCCCCCGCCAGGGAGGACAGCGAGATCAGCAATATATAAGGGAACGTCACCCGCAGCAGGTCGGAGGTCAGCTTGAACTTCTCCGGCGTGTCGGTGAAACCCGGGGCCGTGGCCCAGATCACCCAGGGCGCGGCGACCATGCCCAGCACCGTCACCAACGCCAGCACCAGGGTCAGCAGGCCGCTGACATAAGCGATAAAGGTCCGGGTCGCCTCCTCGCCCTGCTGGCTCTTGTATTCCGCCAGGATCGGCACGAAAGCTTGGGAAAACGCGCCCTCGGCAAAGATCCGCCGCAGCAGGTTGGGCAGTTTGAAGGCAATAAAGAAGGCATCGGTGGCCATTCCGGCCCCGAAGATACGCGCGATAATCGTATCGCGAACGAAGCCCAGAACCCGGGAAATCATCGTGATAGAGCTGACGGCAGCCAACGATTTGAGCAGATTCATTAAAAGAGTGTGCGCCTTTGGAGAAAGAGCAGGCGAACAAAGCGCCCAGTTGTGCGATACTCCGCGCCGCAACAGCACAGAGCCAAAGCTCGCGAGTTTACAGGTCAGGCGCCGGAAATAAATCACCCGTCACTTCAAGATCGACCACTCAGCGGAACGCATCACCCGCCCTTGACAAGACATCAACTCATCGGCATGATTCGCGGCCTATTTTGTTTGCTATTTCCTAAAAAGTCTTTCGAGGAGCTCGACGGTGGCCAACACACCTTCCGCCAAAAAACGTGCAAAACAGGCTGAGAAGCGTCGCAGCCACAACGCCAGCCTGCGTTCCATGGTTCGTACCTACATCAAGAATGTAGTTAAAGCCATTGACGCAAAAGACGCTGCCAAAGCTCAAGCCGCTTATGTTCTGGCTGTTCCTGTTATCGACCGTATGGCCGATAAAGGCATCATCCACAAGAACAAGGCCGCTCGTCACAAGGGTCGTTTGAACGGCCACATCAAGGCCCTGAACCTTGCTGCTGCAGCCTAAGCGACACGCTTGTTAAAAAACCGACCCTAGGGTCGGTTTTTTATTGCCTGCAATTCCGACACTCCTTACAGAAAATCACACCAATCTGTAGGAGCAGGGCTTGCCCGCGAAGAGGCCCTCAAGATCGCCAAAAGCTTCGCGGCGGCGCGGCGTCCCGACAAGCCCTACTTCTACAGGCTCGCGTTCGACGCCAGAACCAGACAACACAATTACCGCCCCAATACCTTACTGATGCGGCCAAGGCAGGATCGGAATCGCCGTCACCGCATTCTGCGGACTACCTTCGATCAAGCGGTCGCTATAGACCAGATACACCAGGGTATTGCGCTTCTTGTCGAGGAATCGCACCACCTGCATGGTCTTGAACACCAGCGAGGTGCGCTCCTTGAACACCTCCTCGCCATCCTTCAACTCACCACTGAAACGAATCGGCCCGACCTGACGACAGGCCAGCGATGCCTCGGCACGATCCTCGGCCAACCCCAGACCACCTTTCAAGCCGCCGGTCTTGGCCCGGGACAGGTAGCAGGTCACGCCCTCGACCTTGGGATCGTCAAACGCCTCGACCACGATACGATCGTTCGGCCCGACAAACTTGAAGACCGTCGACACCTGACCAATCTCTTCCGCCGACGCCAGCCATGGCATCGCCAGCAGCAATCCCAACAATCCCTTTGCGATACCCATAACCCTCTCCCTCAATCCATCACACCAGAATCAGGTTATCGCGGTGAACCAGTTCAGGCTCCGCCATATACCCCAGCACACCGACAATCGCATCCGACGGCTGCCCGATAATCTTCTGCGCCTCAAGCGCACTGTAGTTCGCCAGCCCACGAGCGATCTCACGACCGTCCGACGCCACGCACACCACCATCTCACCACGCCGGAAGCTACCCTGGACCAGCTTCACGCCCACCGGCAGCAAACTCTTGTGATCCCGCGCCAGCGCATTCACCGCGCCGTCATCAAGCACCAGCGTGCCACGGGTTTGCAGATGACCGGCCAGCCACTGCTTGCGCGCCGCCAGCATGCCACGCTCAGGCGACAGCAAGGTGCCGATGCGCTCGCCCGCCTTCAGGCGATCCAGCACCCGCTCCAGGCGCCCGCCGACAATGATCGTGTGCGCCCCGGAACGCGCCGCCAGCCGCGCCGCGCGCAGCTTGGTCTGCATACCGCCACGCCCCAGCGCACCGCCAGTACCACCCGCCACCGCATCCAAGGCCGGATCATCGGCTCGGGCTTCATAAATCAACTGGGCATCGGGATTGTTGCGCGGATCAGCGTCGAACATGCCATCGCGATCCGTGAGAATCACCAGCAGGTCCGCCTCCACCAGGTTGGCCACCAGCGCCGCCAGGGTGTCGTTGTCGCCAAAACGGATTTCATCGGTGACCACGGTGTCGTTCTCATTGATCACCGGGATGACCTTGAGTTCCACCAGCGCCCGCAAGGTGCTGCGCGCATTGAGGTAGCGCTTGCGATCGGACAGATCGTCATGGGTCAGCAGGATCTGCGCGGTATGCCGGCCATGCTCGGCAAAGCTCGATTCCCAGGCCTGCACCAGGCCCATCTGACCAATGGCGGCGGCGGCCTGCAACTCGTGCATGGCCGTCGGTCGCACCGTCCAACCCAGACGACTCATACCCGCCGCCACCGCACCGGAAGACACCAGCACCAGCTCGACGCCCGCCTCATGCAACGCCACCATCTGCTCGACCCAGACCCCCATTGCGGCGCGATCCAGACCCTTGCCGTCCGCCGTCAGCAGTGCGCTGCCGATCTTCACGACCCAACGCTGCGCACCTGTCACCTTGCTCCGCATCATCTTTCAACCTTGGCTTGCGGGCAGCACGACCGAGCACTGCCCATGCGATTGTTCAGGGTAGCCGGCTCCCAGAAACCAGAACGCCGCTCGAATGAGCGGCGCCAGGTGGAACAGGCTGATGACGATGATAACACCGCCACCCATCAGATAGACCGCCCGCTCACCCTCGAGCAGCGGCCAATCCGCACAACATGCGGCAACATCAGTCGCGCACGTAGATGATTTCCGGGCCATCTTCGTCATCGACATCTTCTTCATCCCAGTCATCGTCGCCGATGTCGTGGACGCTCTTGACGCCGCTGCGGCGCAGGGCACGCTGATCATCCAGGGCCTGCAACTGGGCACGCGCCTCATCTTCGATGCGCTGATCGAGATCACGCAGCTCGTCGGCATAGGCCGGGTCATTGGCCAGACGATCGAGACGATCTTCCAGGTAGCGCATGATGTCGCGGGTCAGGCGCTCGGTCCCTTCCTTGGCAATCGCCGAGATCACATAGACCGGACCGGTCCACTGCAGACGCTCGACCACTTCCTTGACCCGCTCCTCATGCTCTTCCTCGAGGATCTGGTCGCACTTGTTCAGCACCAGCCAGCGATCACGCTCAGCCAGGGACGGGCTGAACTTGGTCAGCTCGTTGACGATCACTTCGGCGGCATCCGGCGCACTGCTGTCATCCAGCGGCGCCATGTCGACGAGGTGCAGCAGCAAACGCGTGCGCGCCAAGTGCTTGAGGAAGCGAATCCCCAGACCGGCACCGCCCGAAGCACCTTCGATCAACCCCGGAATGTCAGCAATGACAAAGCTCTTCCAGCGGTCGACGCTGACCACGCCCAGGTTCGGCACCAGGGTGGTGAACGGATAATCCGCCACCTTCGGCTTGGCGGCCGAGACCGAACGGATAAAGGTACTTTTACCGGCGTTCGGCAAGCCCAGCAGGCCGACATCCGCCAACACCTTCATTTCCAGCTTGAGGTCGCGCTGCTCGCCCGGCTTACCCGGCGTAGTCTGGCGCGGCGCACGGTTGGTGCTGGATTTGAAACGACTGTTGCCCAGGCCGTGCCAGCCGCCATGGACCACCAGCAGGCGCTGACCAGCCTTGACCAGGTCACCGATGACTTCCTGGGTGGCGGAATCGATCACCGTGGTGCCGACCGGCACGCGCAGCTCCAGATCCTCGCCCTTCTTGCCGGTGCAGTCGGTGCTGCCGCCGTTGGAACCGCGCTCGGCATCAAAGTGCCGGGTATAGCGGTAATCCACCAGGGTGTTGAGGTTTTCGTCGGCGACCATATAGATCGAGCCGCCGTCACCACCGTCACCGCCGTTGGGACCGCCGTTTTCGATGAATTTTTCCCGACGGAAACTCATGCAACCGTTGCCGCCGTCGCCAGCTTTTACGCGAATCGATACTTCATCAACGAACTTCATAACACACGCCTCTCGCCACCAGGACGAGCCGAAAAATCACAAGTACAAGTATAAGACTCTTGCAAAGATGAGCGCGGCGACCTCAATCAACGACCGAAAAATCCAGCGCCGACAGCCCATACAAACAGCTTTGCAAGAGACTCACCCCACAAACGAAAAAGCCCCGTCGCAAGACGGGGCTTCTCCAGCACTCTCGCGATTAAGCCGCGATGATGCTCACGTAACGGCGGTTGAACGCGCCTTTTACTTCAAACTTGATCACGCCTTCGACTTTAGCGAAGAGAGTGTGATCTTTACCCATGCCAACGCCGTAACCGGCGTGGAATTGGGTGCCGCGCTGACGCACGATGATGTTGCCCGCTTTGATAGCCTGGCCGCCATACATCTTCACGCCAAGGCGTTTGGCTTCTGAGTCGCGACCGTTACGGGTACTACCACCAGCTTTTTTGTGTGCCATGAGTTCAATTCTCCAAAAAGGGGATTAGGCTGAAATTAAGCCTGAATACCGGTGATTTTGATCTCGGTGTACCACTGACGGTGGCCCATACGCTTCATGTGGTGCTTACGACGACGGAACTTGATGATGCGGACTTTATCGTGACGACCTTGGGAGATCACTTCAGCCACAACGGTAGCGCCCGCAACAACTGGAGCGCCGATGTTCACGTCATCGCCATTGGCGACCAACAGAACGCGATCAAAGGTAACGGATTCGCCGGTGGCGATTTCCAGTTTCTCGATCTTCAGGTATTCACCTGGAGCGACTTTGTACTGCTTGCCGCCGGTAACGATTACTGCGTAAGACATGGTATTTCTCCGATAATCCTGCTCACCCAGCGCTTTATAGGTAAAGGTATTGGCTGGCATGGCTGCATGGGGCTGGAACGGCCCAGATGCAATTGCGTAAGGCAGGTGCTGCCCAGGAAGTTCAGGGTGCGCGATTGTACGCAAGCCATCTGGCCATTGCAAGCCCGTAGACCGCGTACCTTGACAGCACAGACCCCCCGCCCTAGCATGCCGCGCAACCCTTCTGGAGCGACTCCCGCTGATGCAACCCCAAGCTTTCTACCGCGCGGTGGCGGACGATTTTAGCGCCGTCGACGGCATCATCAAGAAGCAGTTGACTTCCCGGGTACCGCTGGTCTCGAAAATCGGCGATTACATCACCTCGGCCGGGGGCAAACGCCTGCGTCCTTTATTGGTGTTGCTGTGTGGCAAGGCCCTGGGCCGCGAAGGCGACGACCTGCGCCTGCTCGCCGCCACCATCGAGTTCCTGCACACCGCCACCCTGCTGCACGACGACGTGGTCGACATGTCCGGCATGCGCCGTGGCCGCTCCACCGCCAATGCCATGTGGGGCAACGCCCCGAGCGTGCTGGTGGGCGACTTCCTGTACTCGCGCTCCTTCGAAATGATGGTCGAGCTGGGCTCGATGCCGGTGATGAAGATTCTTTCACAGGCCACCCGCATCATCGCCGAAGGCGAAGTGTTGCAGCTGTCCAAGGTCCGCGACGCCAGCACCACTGAAGAAACCTATATGGAAGTCATCCGCGGCAAGACCGCGATGCTCTTCGAAGCCTCGACCCACAGCGCCGCGGCCCTGTGCCAGGCCACGCCGGAGCAGACCGAAGCGCTGCGCACCTTTGGCGACCACCTGGGTGTTGCGTTCCAGCTGGTGGACGACCTGCTGGACTACAAAGGCGATGCCGAGACCCTGGGCAAGAACGTCGGCGACGACCTGGCCGAAGGCAAGCCGACCCTGCCGTTGATCTACACCATGCGCGAAGGCACGCCGGAACAGGCGGCCCTGGTGCGCCAGGCGATCCAGAAAGGCGGCATCGAAGACCTGGAAAGCATTCGCGAAGCCGTACAGGCCTCCGGGTCCCTGGACTACACCGCGCACCTGGCCCGTGACTACGTGGCCCGGGCAATTGCCTGCCTGGAAGCGCTGCCGGCGAGCGAATACCGCGATGCCCTGGTGGAACTGAGCGAGTTTGCGGTCGCCCGTACTCACTGATTCCCCCCTGCAAGCACCGCCTGTGGGAGCGGAGCTTGCCCGCGAAGACGCCAGTAAGGCCACCAAAAGCTTCGCGGGCAAGCTCCGCTCCCACAGTTTCCAGTCACCGCCGCTACACCTCCACCGATAAAAACCCTATATAATGTGCGCTTTTCGCCTTCCCGAAACCGAGGAACCTTAGTGAGCACGTTGCCACCCTGCCCGAAATGCAATTCCGAATTCACCTACGAAGACGGCACCCAACTGGTCTGCCCCGAATGCGCCCATGAGTGGTCTGCCGGCGGCGAAGCCGAAGCCACCAGCGACGACACCGTGAAAAAGGACTCCGTGGGCAACGTCCTGCAAGACGGCGACACCATCACCGTGATCAAGGACCTGAAGGTCAAGGGCACCTCCCTGGTGGTCAAGGTCGGCACCAAGGTCAAGAACATCCGTCTGTGCGATGGCGACCACGACATCGACTGCAAGATCGACGGCATCGGCCCGATGAAACTCAAGTCCGAGTTCGTCCGGAAGGTCTGAAGCCCCCCCCCTGTAGGAGCCGGCTTGCCGGCGATAGCGGCCGACCAGGCGATGCAAGGCTTGCGGCCCCATCGCCGGCAAGCCGGCTCCTACAAAGGTCCGCGCCAGCCCTGGTTGCAGGGACCAGGATTACGTCAGCTTTCATCCCCCGCCTTCGTTGACCTCAGACAAATCCCCCTACAGAAAACCCAGCTATCGGCCAATAGGCACTTGCTATTCTTTGAATAAGAATTATTCTCATTGAAACCCATCAAGGAGATGAGACCATGACTTATTTGATCGATGCCTGGCTGGACCGCCCACACCCTTACCTGCGCATCCTGCATCGGGAAACGGGGGAAGTCTGTGCGGTACTGGAAGAAGAAGCCTTGAACGAGCTGCAGGACCAGGGCGACCTGGACGTCAGCGGCTTGAGTTCCAGCGAGCCGCTGGTGCTCAAGGAACTGGTGCGTAACCTGTTTCTGTTCTGCTATGCGCGGGCGTTACGCCCGAGTGGGGAGCCGGATGCCAAGATCCAGTTATGACGCGCCTATCACTGCCGACACCGTACTGTAGGAGCGCGGCTTGCCCGCGAAGCTTTTGGCAATAATGACGGCCTCTTCGCGGGCAAGCCCTGCTCCTACAGTACAGCGGTGACAGCAGTCGCGCGGTACTTACAGAACGTCGAGCAGCTCGACGTCGAACACCAGTACGCTGTGCGGCGGAATGCCACCGACGCCCTGGGCGCCATAAGCCAGCTCGCTCGGCACGTACAGACGCCATTTGCTACCGGCATTCATCAGTTGCAGTGCCTCGGTCCAGCCGGCGATCACGCCACCGACCGGGAATTCGGCTGGCTGGCCGCGCTCGTAGGAGCTGTCGAACACGGTGCCGTCGATCAGGGTGCCGTGGTAGTGAGTGCGAACGGTGTCCTCACGGGATGGCTTGGCGCCCTCGCCCTGGGTCAGCACTTCGAACTGCAGGCCGGAAGCCAGGGTGGTGATGCCTTCGCGCTTGGCGTTTTCCGCCAGGAATTCCAGACCGGCACCCGCCGCGGCTTCAGCCTTGGCAGCGGCTTCGGCCTGCATGACTTCGCGGATCACCTTGAAGCTGGCGGACAGCTCTTCCTGGCCCACGCGGCTTGGCTGGCCGTGGAAAGCGTCGGTCAGGCCGGTCAGGATCGCATCGAGACTTACGCCCGGCGGCGGGTTATCACGCAGTTGGTCACCCAACTGACGGCCGATACCGTAGCTGACGCGGGTTTCGTCGGTGGACAGATTTACTTCGGACATAACACTGCTCCGCTGTGGGCTGCGACGGGAAACACCTGTCGAACAAGGTATTGCCCCACGCACCCGGAACCAAAAAGGGCCAGCAGACTAGCACACAAGCACAGCGGGGTCAGTGCTTGGTCAGCTTGTCCAGGTAGCCCATGGCAAAGGCCGACACGACAAAGGTCATGTGGATGATCACATACCATTGCAGGTGCACCGGGTCGACGTTCTTGGCATCCATGAACACCCGCAGCAGGTGAATCGAGGAAATCGCCACGATCGACGCCGCCACCTTCATCTTCAACGACGTGGAGTCCATCTTGCCCAACCAACTGAGCTTTTCCTTGCCCTCATCGATGTCCATCTGCGACACGAAGTTCTCGTAGCCGGAAATCATCACCATCACCAGCAGGCCACCCACCAGCGCCATGTCGATCAGCGACAGCAGCACCAGGATCAGGTCGGCCTCGGCCATGGCAAAGACGTTGGGGATGACGTGAAACACTTCCTGGAAGAACTTCAGCGCCAGGGCCAGCAGGCCCAGGGACAGTCCGAGGTAAATCGGTGCCAGCAGCCAGCGCGAGGCATACATCGTATTTTCGATAAAACGTTCCATGGATCTCATACCAACTGAAAATGGCCGCGAGTATACCAGCGCCAAAACCCGAGGGAAAAAGCCCTCCACAGGCGCTCGTTCAACATCGGGACAGCTGCGCCAGGGCGATTTTCTGCTAGTGTCGGCATCAATGACATCGCGTGTGCACTGTGTACAGGAAAACTGAACAATGGATTTGCGACTTCCCCTGGCTTGCCTCGGGCTATCGGTGGCTCTGCTGATGAGCGGCTGCTCCCCCAAAGACAAGCCACACCAAGCCAGCCTCGAGGAAAGGACCGCACAGTTCGAAAAAACCCTCGACACCCTGCAAGACCCCAAGCTCAAGGATGCCGTGGCCGACCTCGGCGGCTCCCTGCTGTTGCTCGAACGGGCCCGCCTGCGCCTGCGGGACAAGCCCATCGAAACCGAATACAGCGACGATGCCCTGGCGTTGCTCAAGTACTACCCCAGCCCCCAGGCCCTGGCCGACACCTATATCAACGGCCTCTTCGTGTTGCGCAAAACCGCCAGTTCCGACTACCTGACCGACCTGCAGCCGATCTTTCCGTTCAGCTTCAACTACCCCACCGAATTCCCGTTTCCCCATGCACTGGAATGGCAGTCGGTGACCCTGAGCAACAAACAGGTGATCCCCTTCCAGCCTGAATGGTCGGAAACCGATCCCGGGATACAGCTGAGCCCCTCCAGCTCGAACATGACCAACCCCGACGACCTGACGATCACCTATCCGTATGTCGAAGGCCAGGAAGTCGATCCGAAAAAACAGCCGCAACCCCTGACCCTGCACGGCAAGGTCGAAGTGATCGCCCCAAGCAAGGTAGTGACCTTCAACCTGACCCGCCAGGACGTCGGCAAACTGCAAAGCCGCGACAACGTCAGCCTCACCCTGGTATCGCTGGACAAGAACAATGCCGAAATCGAACTGAGCGGTAACGCCGTGCAGGCGCCCCAGGTCGGCGACACCCCGCTCAACCCACTGATCGTCCAGGCCATGGACAACACCGGGCAATTTCTCTCCCGTGCCGGCGCCATCAACGAAAACACCGCGCAGATTGCCTTCTACCAGCAGCAACTGGACGAAATGCTCAAACAGAAGAGCTGGAGCGACACCTTCGAGAAAAAACTCGACAGCGAGCAAAAGGCCTTCGAGGCGAAGCAGACCAGCCACTACACCCGGGTCTACTTCAACGGCATGATCGACAAGCTGGAAATCAGCGTGATGGACTTTTCCGGGGCGACGGTCGACCGCAAGGAGCTGGACCTGCCGGTACGCCAGTTCGACAACACCACCAGCAAGGATATCCAGCCGTTGCCCATGCCGGTGGTGGTCTACGACGACAAGGCGTCGAGCTATCTCAAGGACGCCAACCTGGACGCCGAGAAGCTGAAAAAAAGCGTGATCATCAGTCAGTCGGTGGACGATGCCAGCGCGGCGAACATCGAGTTCGACCACCCCAAGACCTTCAACGACGAGTTGCTTGGCACGCCCACCGCCCCCGGCGGCAGTCCGGTGACCTTCTTCACCGAAGACGAACAAGGCAAGCGCGGCGAGCCTCTGGAGTTGCCTAACGAGGCCTTCGAGGTCAATCCGCTGGACGGTACCATCACCTACGACCTGAACCTGTTCCCGGAAACGCCGGCCTATGCCGTCGGCTCGATGCCGTTGTTCCTGGCCGATATCCAGAAAAACACCCTCGACGCCCATCAGTTGCCCGCCGGCCTGGAGCTCAAGGGCAACGCCCTGATCGTCGACCAGAAGCGCTTCCCTGCCGAGTCCTGGCGCTTCTACGCCAAGGACGACAGCGGCAACTACCTCAAGGAAATCCTCGCCACCAGCCATAGCGACAAGGCTGATTCGCCGCCGGTCTATGACGTCCACTACTTCTACGGGCAGCCGACCCAGCTGGAAAGCTACCAGCGCACGGCCTTGAACACCGTCGAGTACGGTTTCGAGGTCAAGCTCGACAAGGCCCAGGTTTCAGGCCCCGCCGAATGATCGTGGGCTGGCGCCTAGTGTTCCAGGCCCCGGCCTCGCGTGCCGTTGATCTCCCGTAGCTGGGCCTGCAAATGCAGGCTCCAGATCTGCGGATCCTCGGCCAGCTGATAGCCATGCAAGGTCAGGCTTTCGACAATCGACTCAAGGATGGATTCGGCCACGACCGGGCCATGGAACGGACCCTGGGCCTTGATGGCCGAGGGTTGTTCGCCGGCCATTCCGGCGGCGAACAGGAGGGTCCACATTCCGTTATCGCCGGCAATCGGGCGAATACTGCATTCGATACGGGTCACGAGACCCAGGCATTGGCGGGTGAGACAAAGGTTGCGCGGCATGGCGGCGACCCTCGGTAGATCCTGTCTTCAGCCTCCGGGGGGAGGTTGCATCGGTCCAGTGACTACAGTGGAGGTCCTTGCCCAGAGAATAGAATAAAACTACAGACAGCAAGGATTTGCAGGACCAACGGGCGTCAGGTTGGCATGCGCCAAAGCCTTGACTCCTTTCCCGCACACACTTAATTGCACGCTGCTTAATTCTTGAGAACACAACGGAACCTGTGGGAGCAGAGCTTGCTCGCGAAGCTTTTGGCGGCCTCAAGGACGCCTTCGCCGGCAAGCCCTGCTCCTGCAGGGCCGTAATCAGGACGCCTTGACCTCCACCAATGCCTGCTCGGCGGCTTCCTTCTCGGCCTCCTTGAGGTCCTCTTCGCTGATCATCTCGGCGATCACCCGCAGACGCTCCACCACCCGCGCATTGACGCTGCCTTCCGGGAACTGGCCATCGGCATCCGGCTCACCGGCCGGCTCGCCCACCAGCAGGCTCAGGGCCTCATCGGCCTGGCGCACGGCATACACGTGGAACTGCCCGGCCCGCACCGCCTGCAATACGCGCTCATCGAGCATCAGGGTGGCAACGTTCGCATGGGGAATGATCGCCCCCTGCTCACCGGTCAGGCCACGGGCCTCGCAGAGCCGGAAGAAGCCTTCGATCTTCTCGTTGACCCCGCCCACCGCCTGCACTTCGCCGAACTGGTTGATCGACCCGGTGATAGCAAAACACTGTTTGAGTGGGGTTTTCGACAAGGCCGAAATCAACGTGCAGGCTTCGCCCAGGGACGCGCTGTCGCCATCGACATAACCGTAGGACTGCTCCAGGGCAATGCTCGCGGAAATCGCCAGCGGGAATTCCTGGGCATAGCGGCTGCCCAGGTAACCGGTGAGGATCATCACGCCCTTGGAGTGGATCGGCTGGCCGAGGTTGACCTCACGTTCGATGTCGACGATTCCACTGCCGCCCGGATACACCGTGGCGGAAATCCGCGCCGGCACACCGAAGGCCGAGTCACCGACTTCCAGCACCGTCAGCCCGTTGCACTTGCCCACGGCCGCGCCCGCGGTGTCGATCAGGATGATCCCCGCCAGCATATCGTCGAGGATCCGCGCCGAGACCCGCCCGGTGCGGGTGGCCTTGGCCTTGAGCGCCCGCTCGATGTGGCCGGCGTCGGTCATCTCGTCATTGGCCAGGTGGCGAATGAAATCCGCCTCGCTGACCAGTTGGAACAGATCGCCGATCCGCGCCGACAAACGCCCCTGGTGCTCGGCCAGACGCGCGCTGTAGGTCGCCAGGCGCGCCACCGCGTCAGCGGTCAGCGGGGCCATGCCCTCTTCCGAAGTGCGGGTCTTGAGCAACTGGGCGAACTGCTCCAGGCTCTCGTCGACCATGGGAATGTCTTCGTCGAAGTCCACCAGCACGCGGAACATCTCCTGGAAATCCGGATCCAGGTCCTGCAGCGTGTAGTACAACTGGCGGGCACCGATGATGATGACCTTGACCTGCAACGGAATCACCTGTGGCGTCAGCGTCACGGTGGCCAGGCGCCCCAGTTCACCGAGCGGCGACTCCATCTTCAACTTGCGCGACTGCAGGGCGCGCTTGAGCGCGTCCCAGACAAAGGGCTCGCTGAGCATCTTCTCGGCTTCGAGAATCAGGAAGCCGCCGTTGGCCCGATGCAAGGCACCCGGACGCAACTGCCGATAGGTGGTGTAGAGCGCGCCCTGATCGGTGCTGTATTCGATACGACCGAACAGGTTGTCGTAGGTCGGGTGCGGTTCGAACACCACCGGCGCACCGCCATTGAAGGGTTGCCCCACCACCAGGCTCGGTGCGTACTGCTCCTCCAGCAGCTTGCGGGCCACGGCATCGGTCTTGCTGTCGTCGACCAACTGCTCGACCACGGTTTTCAGCAGATAGACCTGCATGGCTTGCAGGTAACCGCAAACCGCCGCGTTCTCCGCGTATTTTTCCGACAACGGCGCCAGCAAAGGCTGCAGGGCCAGGGTGATGGTCTCTTCGTTCAACTGGCGCAGCTGATTGCTCGATTCGCGCTTCCATTGCGGCAGGCTGGCGAGTTCCTCGTTGAGGCGCTCCTCAAGATCCGCGATATCGGTATGGAAACGTTCACGCTCGGCTTCCGGCAACTGGGCGAATTCCGCCTCGTCCAGGGCCTTGCCTTCGCTCATGGGGGTAAAGGCGATATTGGTGCTGTCGCGATACAGCGCAACCTCCTTCTCCAGCGCCAGGCGCTCGATCACATCCAGGGCGCGGTCGTAACGCTGGTTGAAGGCGCGGTCGATGGCGCTCTTCTTCTGCTGGTAGGACGGGTGCTCGAACACCGCAGGAAAGGTCGCCAGCAGGTTGTCGATCAGGCCGTTGATATCGGCGATGAACGCGCCCGCCTCGCCCGCTGGCAGCTCCAGCGCCCGTGGCTCGCGAGGTTCGTCGAAATTATTGACATAGACCCAGTCGGACGGGGTCTGTAGGCGTTTTCCTTCAGCTTTCAGATAGCGTTTGACGAACGAAAAACGCCCGGTACCGGGTTCGCCCATGACAAACACGTTGTAACCGGGGCGTGGCATCGCCACGCCGAACTGCAAGGCTTCAACGGCACGTTCCTGGCCAAGCACACCGCGAAAAGGCTCCAGATCATTGGTGGTAGAGAAGCTGAACTGTTCAGCGGAAAAAGGACGGGTCAGCGCTTCGGGCGCTAGTCGCAAGCTGGCAGCAACAGAATCAGGCATCGGGCTTCCTTACATCAGGCGGGGCAGATGAAAGCATTCTGGCGCTCGCCATGCCTGACTGGCAAGGCGAGCGATGGCTGAATCGCTACGGCGTGGCAAAAGTCCTCAGACAGGGACTACAAACTCTTTCCCGCATTCACATCAGGAAAAAACAATGGAACCCTTGGAACCTGCCTAAACTCCAACGTGCGAGGCTGGATTGATAACCAGCCTACTGGCCCTGAACCAGGCCAGATCCCCTCGTCATTGGCACGCACATAAAGAGAACAAAGCTATGAAACGGATTCTTCTGGGTACTCTCTTCACGGTTGTCTCCCTCAATGCCATGGCCCAGGCGCCAGGTGGGCCGGATTGCGGCTGGGGTAACATGCTGTTCAAGGGCCAGCGCGGCACTCCCGCCCACATTCTGGCGTCCACCACCAACGGCACCTCCGGCAACGCCACCTTCGGCATGACCTCCGGCACCAATGGCTGCTCCACCCGTGACTCACTGACCTATGGCGGCCGCTCCTGGATCGCCATGAACGGCATGATGAACGAACTTTCCGAAGACATGGCCAAGGGCCAGGGCGAAGCCCTGACCACCTACGCCGTGGTCCTTGGCGTGGCCCCGGAAGACCGTGAGCATTTCGCGGCCGTCACCCACGAGCACTTCCAGCAGATCTTCAGCAAGGCTGACGTGACCGCCGACGATGTGCACACCAACACCCTCGCGGTCCTCAAAGGCGATCCGCGCCTGGCCAAGTACGCGACCCAGGCTTAAGCTCGACCCGCCCGCTCCTTTCGGAGCGGGTTTTTGTGTGCGTTGCCTCTTTTCGTCTGACAACAGTTGCCCACCATGCTCAAACGCCTTGCCTACCTGGCGCTCTGTGCCTGCGCCCCGCTGTACGCCGCACCGCACCTCGACACCCAGCGTTTGCAGCAGTTGGCCCATGACCCGTTCTGGATTTCCCTCGGCCATTACGAGACGGCCAAGCTCGGCGGCTGGCGCAGTTATGTCAGCGACAAAAAATATTTCCTCGCGGCCGACGGTGCCCATCACCCGGACGCGGAACTGCAAGCCACCCTCGACGCCCTCTATGCCCCGGCCAGCCTCGGCAACCAGCATCCCCAGTGTGTCTATCCGGCCCGCACGCGCTGGCTCAAGGCGCAACTGCAGTTGACCGACCTGCCCGCCCCCGATTGCACGGAATTCAACCAGTGGTTCAAGGATGTCGCGCCCCACAGCACGGTGATGATCTTCCCGGCGGCCTACCTGAACAGCCCTTCGTCGATGTTCGGCCACACTTTGCTGCGCATTGACCCGGCCGGTGTGCAGCGCGACCAGACCGCCCTGCTCAGCTACGCGATCAACTTCGGCGCCTATATCGAAGGTTCCGACAACAGCATCCTCTATGCCTGGAAAGGCCTGGCGGGGGGTTATCCGGGCCTGTTCGCCATGGTGCCCTACCAGGAAAAGCTCTCCGAATACCGCAGCCTGGAGAACCGCGACCTGTGGGAATACCGGCTGAACCTGACGCCCGAAGAGACCCAGCGCATGGTCGAGCATGTCTGGGAGTTGAAGCAGATCCAGTTCGACTACTTCTTCTTCGATGAAAACTGCTCCTACCGCCTGCTGGAACTGTTGCAGGTGGCGCGTCCAAGCCTGCACCTGACCGCACAGTTTCCGCTGACCGCGATTCCCACCGACACCGTCAAGGCGGTCAAGGACGCGGGACTGGTGGACAGGATCGACTACCGGCCATCCCGCGAACGCGAACTGCTGGAGCGGGCCAAACCGCTGGATCCCGAGGAACAGCAGTGGGTGCTGAAAGTCAGTGCCGACGCGCAGCAACTGCAATCGGCCGGCTTCAAGCAATTGGCCAAGGCTCGCCAGGCGCTGATCATCGACGCCGCCTATAGACTCGAACGCTACCGGGCCAATGGCCAGGAACGTGATCCGGTACAAGCCCAGCGCAGCTTCGAGCTGCTGCGGGCGATCAACCAGAACCCGCCGCCGGAGCTGCAGATCGAGCGTCCGGGCCTGCCGGAAAACGGCCATGAGTCGCGCACCTGGCAGGCCGGGGTCGGCACCCGGGGCAGCCGGACATTCGGCGAATATGGCTTGCGCATGGCCTATCACGACCTCAACGACAATGCCGAGAGTTTTCCCCTCGGCGCACAGATAGAAATCCTGCAGATGAAACTGCGCCAGTACGAAGGCAATCACTGGCAGTTGCAGCAACTGGACCTGGCGACCATCCGCTCGCTGACGCCGCGCAATGCGCTGTTGCAGCCGTGGTCGTGGCAAGTCACCGGCGGCCTGGAGCGGGTGCCGGGGCGGCACGACGACCAGACCCTGGTCAGCCATGTGAACGGCGGCGCGGGCGGCACCTGGCAGTTGGGCGACGATGTGCTGGGGTTTGCCCTGGGCACCGTGCGGGTCGAACACAACGCGGACTTCGCGGCGATTGTTTCGCCGGCGGCGGGGTTCGACACCGGCCTGTTGTGGAAAAACCCGCTGGGCAACCTGAGCCTGGAGGCCAAGGGCGACTATTTCATCAATGGCGAAGTGCGTCGCAGCCTGAGCCTCAACCAGCAATGGGAGTTGTCGCGCAACCTGGGCCTGCGCTTAAGCGCCCAGCGCGAGTTCAGCAAGCTGGCCACGCCGGAGAACGAGGTGATGCTGGAGGTGAAGTGGTATCACTATTGAGCGGCGCCTGCCACTGTACGTTCGGCAACCCGGACTTACGACGATCCAGCAACTCTCCCTGCAAACGCAGACAACGCTCATAATCGCGCCTGGCCATATTGTCGATAGTGATATTACCCACCTCCTCCGGTGCTGTTCGCTCGCCGAAGCGGATATCCACCACCGGTGCCTCGGGCTTCAACTGAAACAGGCTGGGTGACTTCTCGTCAGGCTTCTCCACCTGAGTGGCCGCAGGCAACTGGTCCGGCGTCACGCCATAGCGCTCCAACAGGGAGCTCTCGGGCAATGGCTCACCCATGGCGACACAGGCGGACAAGGTCAGGCCGACACCCACGCCATGGGATTTGAAACAACTCATACACAACACTCGCGTTCTTTGGCTGCAATCGCCCCACGCCTCCACGCGGGGCCGAAACACCTGACGCAGGGCGCCCGGCGTCGTATTACCCTACAATCAAAAAGAACGACCGGCGTCGTAAAAATTTACCACCCAGCCTCACAAACCGCTCATTGCGCCTGTATCAGGCCTGAATCTGCGAACGTCGAGCTCTGCTCGGAAAGCCGACACGGTGCAGATCCAACCACCACAGGTCGCTTACGGATATACCGGCAAACCCAAACCCTGCGAGCATGGTCGAATACCCATGAACGGGAGATTGCCATGAGCCGCGCCTTCGTCAACGAAGACAGCGCAGCCGCCCAGGCCGAGCAGCCGGTGGAGCGCCAGGTCAGTAGCCAGCCCAATTACGTCACCCCACAGGGCCTGGCGCAATTGCACGCCCGCGTGGCGGCGCTGCAAGCCGAATACAGCCAGCAAAACGCCCTGGGCGAGGCCGCCGACAAACAGCGCCAGGCCGATATCGAGCGCGACCTGCGTTACTTCAACCAACGCCTCTCCAGTGCCCAGCTCGCCACGCCGGCGACCTCCACCGAGGTGGTGCAGATCGGCAGTCGCGTGACCTTCGCCAATGAACAGGACGAAGAGCAGCAGGTGCAACTGGTCGGCGAGGACGAGGCGGATGCCCCTCGAGGTTTGATCAATTGGGGCTCGCCCCTGGGTCGGGCGTTGCTGGGTGCGCGCCTGGGGGATGAAGTGCTATGGAAACGACCGGCGGGGGATCAGTCGATCGAGATCGTGAGGATCGAACCGGCTTAGCGGCGTGCAATAAAAAAACGGAGCCCCGAGGGGCTCCGCTTTTCAACCACCGACCCGATCAGGCCAGTTTCTTGTGCCGTACACGGTGCGGCTGGGCCGCCGCATCGCCGAGGCGCTTCTTGCGATCGGCTTCGTACTCGGTGTAGTTGCCTTCGAAGAACACCGCCTGCGAATCGTCTTCATAGGCCAGGATATGCGTCGCCACCCGGTCCAGGAACCACCGATCGTGGGAGATCACAATTGCCGCGCCCGGGAAGTCCAGCAGGGCTTCTTCCAGGGAACGCAGGGTTTCCACGTCGAGGTCGTTGGACGGTTCGTCGAGCAGCAGGACGTTGCCGCCCTCTTTCAAGGTCAGCGCCAGGTGCAGGCGACCGCGCTCACCACCGGACAGGTCCTTGACGAACTTCTGCTGGTCGCCGCCCTTGAAGTTGAAGCGCCCCACATAAGTGCGCGATGGAATCTCGTAGTTGCCGATACGGATCTGGTCGGAACCGTCGGAAATCTGCTGGAACACCGTCTTGCTGCCGTCGAGGTCATCGCGGCTCTGGTCCACACAAGCAAGCTGCACGGTTTCACCGATCTCGATGCTGCCCGAGTCCGGGGTCTCCTTGCCCATCAACATGCGGAACAGGGTCGACTTACCGGCACCGTTACCACCGATCACGCCGACAATCGCGCCCTTGGGCATGCTGAACGACAGGTTGTCGATCAGTACGCGGTCGCCATAACCCTTGCTGACGTTCTTGAATTCGATGACCTTGTCGCCCAGGCGCGGACCGGCCGGGATATAGATCTCGTTGGTCTCGCTGCGCTTCTGGAATTCCTGCGACTGCATTTCTTCGAAACGCTGCAGACGGGCCTTGGATTTCGACTGGCGAGCCTTGGCGCCTTTGCGCACCCACTCCAGCTCTTCCTTCATGGCCTTTTCATGGGCCGACTGCTGCTTGGACTCAGCGGCCAGACGATCGGACTTGGCTTCCAGCCAGCCCGAGTAGTTGCCTTCGTACGGGATACCGGCGCCGCGGTCGAGTTCGAGAATCCAGCCGGCGACGTTGTCCAGGAAGTAACGGTCGTGGGTGATCGCAACCACGGTGCCCGGGAAGTCGTGCAGGAAGTGCTCCAGCCAGGCCACGGAATCGGCATCCAGGTGGTTGGTCGGTTCGTCGAGCAGCAGCATGTCCGGGGCCGAGAGCAGCAGGCGGCACAAGGCCACACGGCGCTTTTCACCGCCGGACAGGTGTTCGACCTTGGCGTCCCAGGCCGGCAGGCGCAGCGCATCGGCGGCGACTTCCAACTGGCGTTCCAGGTTGTGGCCGTCGCTGGCCTGCAGGATCGCCTCGAGCTTGGCCTGTTCGGCGGCCAGCTTGTCGAAATCGGCATCAGGATCGGCGTAGGCGGCGTAGACTTCATCCAGGCGGGCCTGGGCGTCCTTGATCACGCTGACCGCTTCCTCGACCACCTCACGGACCGTCTTGCTCGGATCGAGTTGCGGCTCCTGGGGCAGGTAGCCGATATTCAGCTCGGGCATCGGCCGGGCTTCACCGTCGAATTCGGTGTCGACACCCGCCATGATTTTCAGCAGAGTGGATTTACCCGAACCGTTCAAGCCGAGCACGCCGATCTTGGCGCCCGGGAAAAACGACAGGGAGATGTTTTTCAGGATTTCCCGCTTCGGCGGAACAACTTTGCTCAGCCGATGCATGGTGAAGACGTATTGAGCCATGGAGAACCTAGCGTCAGTGACAGATGAATAAGGGCGCGAGCGGTACCCGCAGTGAACAGGCCCCGTGTGCCAGCCAAGAGTTCAATCCATGGCCGCACCGGTCGATACCCTTGCATGGGGAGCGTGAATTGCTGGCGCGTAACCGGTAAAACTACCTGAATGCGGCAGACAGGGCAAACCGCTCGGTCGAACAGGACTGGCACTTTGCCACAACTCAAGGCATGCTAGCCGCCCTTCGGGCGTCCGGCTTATAGTGCATGTCGCGCCAATCCAGCCCAACCGCAGGATCACAGTTTGACCAACGCCAATCCGCCATCGTCCGCGCGCGCAGCCAACCCGGCCTCGACTCCACCGCTGCGCGGGACACTCAAAGGCATACTGGCCACGCTGGTGCTGTTCCTGCTCGTCCTGCTGTTTTGGCAACTGATCGATCAATTCCAGCAAACCCGCCAACTGCAACGCCAGAACAGCATCGACTCGAGCGCCGACCTGGCCGAGCGCGTCAGCCTGAACATGGCGCTCAATGCGCAGATCGCCCTCAATCTACTACCGATCGTCGACAAACCCAACAACCGCGAAGAACTCCTGGCCTTGCTCGACCGGGTACGGGTGTCGATGCCGGACCTGCAAAGCATCGCCCTGCTCGACGCCAAGGGCGCCCTGATCAGCGACAGCGCCACCGACAGCCATGACGCCGCCTTCCTCGTCGAACAGGTCAAGCACAGCAACCGCAAGCAGACCTACTACTTCACCAATGACGATCACGGCTCGGCCGTTCACCTGTTGTTGCAGCAGGCCAGCGGCGAGAGCAACGGCTATTGGGTCCTGCGCCTGTCACCCCGGCTGTTCCAGGACCTCACCCGCCCGGGCAATCAGGAATCGGGGGCCAGTTGGCTGATCGAAAACCGCAACAATCACCTGGTGATCAGCCGGGACGACGACATCGCCCCCACGCCGGTGCCGCTGAGCACCGACGAAGAGGCCAACAGCGTGCTGATCACGCCGCTGTCCAACAGCGACTGGCAACTGCGCGGCCTGTTCGACCCGCGCAAGGTGATCGAGGACCTGCTGCCGGCCCTGATCGGCAAATGCCTGCTGGGGCTGGGGTTGTCGCTGCTGCCGGTGCTGGCGTTGCTCAACATGCGGCGGCGCCAGTTGCAGGTCACTGAAGGACGCCGGCGCTACCAGGATATTTTCGAGGGTACCGGCGTTGCCTTGTGCGTCCTCGACCTTTCCGGGCTGCCGGTTTTCCTCGAACAGCATCGCCTGCTGGACAGCGAGTCGCTCAAGCACTGGATCGCCCACGACCCCGAGCACCGCCGGCTGTTGATGCAGGAACTGCGGATCACCGAGGTCAACCTGGTGGCCCTGCGCCTGCTCAATGTCGATTCCCGTGAAAGCGCCTGGCAATGCCTGATCGACGGCTGCCCGAGCAATGCCGCCGGTATCGGCTACTCGCTGGTCGAAGCGCTGCTCAACCGCCAGAACCAGCTGGAACTGGAGATCAAGCTGAGCGCCGGCCAAGGCCAGGACCAGCACCTGTGGCTGGTCATGCGCCTGCCGGAGGACGCCAGCGACTATTCCTCGGTGATCCTCAGCATCACCGATATCACCAGCCGCAAGCTGATCGAACTGTCGTTGCTGGAACGCGAGGGCTTCTGGTCGGATGTGGTGCGTACCGTGCCGGATCACCTGTATGTGCAGGATGTGATCAGCCAGCGGATGATCTTCAGCAACCATCACCTGGGCCAGACCCTCGGCTACAACAAGACCGAGCTGCACCAGATGGGCGAATACTTCTGGGAAATCCTGCTGCACCCCGAAGACGCCGAGCACTATCATCGCCTGCGCCAGCAGCAGCGCCATGCCGGTTACAGCCAGTTGCTCCAGTGCCAGCTGCGTTTCCGCCATCGCAACGAGCATTGGCGGCACTTCGAGGTCCGCGAGCAGGCCCTGGCCCGGGACAAGTATGACCAGGTCACGCGCATCATCGGCGTGGCCAAGGACGTCACCGACCAGATCGAGGCCAGCGAGTCCCTGCGCGACAGCGAGAAACGCTACCGGATGCTCGCCGAAAGCATCAGCGACGTGATTTTCTCCACCGACAGCCGACTGAGCCTGAACTACGTCAGCCCGTCGGTCCATGCGGTGCTCGGCTATGAAGTCGACTGGGTGTTCCAGCATGGCTGGCAGTCGACCATTGCCAACCCACAGCAACTCAATGGCATCTACCTGTTGATGGAGCGGGTCAGCAAGGCCCTGGACAAACCCGAGGAACTGACCGAACTGCGCGAACAAGTGCAGACCCAGTTGTTCCTGTTCGACTGCCTGAAAGCCGACGGCCGCAAGATTCCCATCGAATTGCGCCTGGTGCTGGTGTGGGACGAACACGGCGCCTTCGAGGGCATCCTCGGCGTCGGCCGCGACATCAGCCAGCAACGCCGGGCGGAAAAAGACCTGCGCATGGCCGCGACGGTTTTCGAGCACTCGACCTCGGCGATCCTGATCACCGACCCGGCCGGCTACATTGTCCAGGCCAACGAAGCGTTCAGCCGGGTCAGCGGTTACGCCGTGGCCGACGTGCTGGACCAGTTGCCCAGCCTGCTCACCGTCGACGACCAGCAGGAAGCCCACCTGCGTTATGTACTCAAGCAACTGGAGCAGCACAACACCTGGGAAGGCGAAGTCTGGCTCAAACGCCGTAACGGCGAGCACTACCCGGCCTGGGTCGGCATCACCGCGGTGCTCGACGATGAAGGCGACCTGGCCAGCTACGTGTGCTTCTTCACCGATATCAGCGAGCGCAAGGCCAGCGAACAACGGATTCACCGCCTGGCCTACTACGACGCCCTGACCCACCTGCCCAACCGCACGCTGTTCCAGGACCGCCTGCACACCGCCCTGCAGCAGGCTGAGCGGCAGAAGTCCTGGGTAGTGCTGATGTTCCTCGACCTGGACCGTTTCAAGCCGATCAACGACTCCCTGGGCCACGCCGCCGGCGACCGCATGCTCAAGGAAATGGCCACCCGTCTGCTGGCCTGCGTGGCCGACGACGACACCGTGGCGCGCATGGGCGGCGACGAGTTCACCCTCCTGCTGCAACCGCGGGCCACTCGGGAAATGGCCTTGAACCGGGCCATCAATGTCGCCGAGCAGATTCTCACCAGCCTGGTGACGCCGTTCGTGCTTGAAGGCCGCGAGTTCTTCGTCACCGCCAGTATCGGCATCGCCCTGAGCCCGCAAGATGGCAGCGAGCTCAGCCAGTTGATGAAAAACGCCGACACCGCGATGTACCACGCCAAGGAACGCGGCAAGAACAACTTCCAGTTCTACCAGGCCGATATGAACGCCAGCGCCCTGGAACGCCTGGAGCTGGAAAGCGACCTGCGCCACGCCCTGGAGCAGAACGAATTCGTGCTGTATTACCAGCCGCAGTTCAGCGGTGACGGTAAACGTCTGACCGGTGCCGAAGCCCTGCTGCGCTGGCGCCACCCACGGCGTGGCCTGGTGCCACCAGGGGATTTCATTCCGGTACTGGAAGAGCTGGGGCTGGTGGTGGATGTCGGTGACTGGGTCCTGACCGAAGCCTGCCGCCAGCTCAAGGCCTGGCACCTGGCCAAGGTGCGGGTGCCCAAGGTCTCGGTGAACATCTCGGCGCGGCAGTTCTCCGACGGCCAGTTGGGCAAGCGGATCGCCAATATTCTCAAGGAGACCGGTGTCTCGCCGGCCTGTCTGGAGCTGGAACTGACGGAAAGTATCCTGATGCGCGAAGTCAGCGAGGCCATGCTGATTCTCGCAGGGCTCAAGAACCTCGGGCTGAGCATCGCCGTGGACGACTTCGGCACCGGTTACTCGTCGCTGAACTACCTCAAGCAGTTCCCCATCGACGTGCTGAAGATCGACCGCACCTTCGTCGACGGCCTGCCGTCGGGCGAACAGGATGCGCAGATCGCCCGGGCGATCATCGCCATGGCCCACAGCCTGAACCTGGCGGTGATCGCCGAAGGCGTGGAAACCCACGAGCAGCTCGACTTCCTGCGCGAGCACGGTTGCGACGAAGTACAGGGCTACCTGTTCGGCCGGCCGATGGCGCCCAATCGCTTTGAAGCGCAGTTCAGCAATGATGCGCTGTTCATGTTCGATTGAGCCCCTATGGCGCCTGTTCGGCCCTCTTCGCGGGCAAGCCCTGCTCCTACAGTACTGCGTCGGTCACGGATTTTGAGCACGACATAAAACTGTAGGAGCAGGGCTTGCCCGCGAAAACGTCAGGCCAGGCGCCGCCGCCCTCAAGTGAGCGCCGCTTATCCGCGATATGATGCCCTTTCATATGCCAGATAAAAGCCATTGGGTTAGAATGCCTTCTTTTCCGCCCCCGATCCTTGAGGACCGCCATGTTCAGCCGTGATTTGACTATTGCCAAGTACGACGCCGATCTCTTTGCCGCCATGGAGCAAGAAGCTCAGCGCCAGGAAGAGCACATCGAGCTGATCGCCTCGGAAAACTACACCAGCCCCGCGGTGATGGAAGCCCAGGGCTCGGTCCTGACCAACAAGTACGCCGAAGGCTATCCGGGCAAGCGTTACTACGGCGGCTGCGAATACGTCGACGTGGTTGAGCAGTTGGCCATCGACCGTGCCAAGGAACTGTTCGGCGCCGATTACGCCAACGTCCAGCCACACGCCGGCTCCCAGGCCAACTCGGCCGTTTACCTGGCCCTGCTGCAAGGCGGCGACACCATCCTGGGCATGAGCCTGGCCCACGGCGGTCACCTGACCCACGGCGCCAGCGTTTCTTCCTCCGGCAAGCTGTACAACGCCGTTCAATACGGTATCGATGCCAATGGCCTGATCGACTACGACGAAGTCGAGCGCCTGGCGGTCGAGCACAAGCCGAAAATGATCGTGGCCGGTTTCTCCGCCTACTCGCAGATCCTCGACTTCCCACGTTTCCGCGCCATCGCCGACAAAGTCGGTGCCTACCTGTTCGTCGACATGGCCCACGTGGCCGGTCTGGTCGCCGCTGGCGTCTACCCGAACCCGGTGCCGTTCGCCGACGTGGTCACCACCACCACCCACAAGACCCTGCGCGGTCCACGTGGCGGCCTGATCCTCGCTCGCGCCAACGCCGAGATCGAGAAGAAGCTGAACTCCGCCGTATTCCCGGGCGCCCAGGGCGGCCCGCTGGAGCACGTGATCGCGGCCAAGGCGATCTGCTTCAAGGAAGCGCTGCAGCCTGAGTTCAAGGCCTATCAGCAACAAGTGGTGAAAAACGCCCAGGCCATGGCCGAAGTGTTTATCGAACGCGGTTTCGACGTGGTTTCCGGCGGTACCAAGAACCACCTGTTCCTGCTCTCGCTGATCAAGCAGGACATCTCCGGTAAAGACGCCGACGCCGCACTGGGCAAAGCCTTCATCACCGTGAACAAGAACTCGGTGCCGAACGACCCACGCTCCCCGTTCGTCACTTCCGGCCTGCGTTTCGGTACCCCGGCTGTCACCACCCGTGGCTTCAAGGAAACCGACTGCCGCGAACTGGCCGGCTGGATCTGCGACATCCTGGCTGACCTGAACAACGAAGCGGTGATCGACGCCGTTCGCGAGAAGGTCAAAGCCATCTGCAAGAAGCTGCCGGTTTACGGCGCTTGATAGCGGTTCGCTGAAAGCCCACCTGGCCGACAGGCCGGTAGACTGAAACCAATGCCCCGACTTGTCGGGGCATTGGTGTTTTTGTCGCCTGTAAAAGTAAAGCCTTTACACCTTGCCATCAGCTTTCAGACACAAAGCCGGAAACACCTGTCGGTCACTGACGACTTTCGCCAATACATCTGGCGATGCGTAAAGGAGATGCTGATACCTCATTCAAAACGAGGTTTCAGCCATGATAAAACCCATTATCCGAGGCGCCACACTGGCCGTGTTCAGCATCGCGTTCACCACGGCCGTACACGCAGACACCACCACGGATAACGAGTACAACTGCTTTGCACTCACGCCTTCACCCCAAGCTCCCCAAGGCGTCGAAGTCGCCCACGAAAGAATGCTCGCGGCCACCGCGCAAGGCGCGGAAGTCAAAATGGCCCGCAAGTATCTCCAGGCTGAAACGGTTCGCTGCTTCTAGAACCGAAGACCTGCCGTCAACCCGCGGCCACTCGGTCCCCCTCCAAGAGTCCGGCCAGCTATGACCGGGCTTTTTTTCGCCTGGAGAAAATTCGCCGCCAGTTGCCCTCCCCGTAGCAAAGCAATCTCTCTGCAGTGGAGCACCACTTTGTGGGAGCTGGCTTGCCGGCGATGGCGGTCTTGAGGCTTGCGTCGCTCTTGCGGGCCTCTTCGCCGGCAAGCCAGCGCCTACAGGACTGGCACCACCGGTCAGACCGGTCCTACCAATTTTGCGAAAACCTCTTGTTATCCCGGAAAAACCGGGCGTAGACTGGCCTCGCACTGGACATACCGGTAAGACCACAACAATTAAGTTCCGAAGCTGCGGCCACCGGCACAGATCACGGAACGCCGACCAGGATCCTCCCCATGCTCAGATGGTGCTCGCGTTCGATTTTCCTTCAGGTTGTCCTTGGACTGGTGCTCGGCATCATCTGCGGACTCGCCCTTCCCGAATTTTCCGTCCAACTCAAACCCCTCGGCGACGGCTTTATCAAGCTGATCAAGATGCTGATCGGACTGATCGTCTTCTGCGTGGTGGTCAGCGGCATCTCCGGTGCCGGCGACCTGAAGAAAGTCGGGCGGATCGGCCTCAAATCGGTGATCTACTTCGAAGTCCTGACCACCATCGCCCTGTTGATCGGGCTGATCCTGGCCTTCTCCACCGGCATCGGCAGCGGTGCCAACATTCATCTGGAGCAGCTGTCCAAGGTGGCCCTGGGCGACCTCGCCGACCGTGGCCAGCATATGCGCGGGACCACGCAGTTCCTGATGGACCTGATCCCCAACTCGGTGATCGGCGCCTTTGCCGACAACAATATTCTCCAGGTCCTGCTGTTCTCCGTACTGTTCGGCAGCGCCCTGAACCTGGTGGGCGAGTCGGCGTCAGGCATCTCGCGCTTGATCAATGAACTCAGTCACGTGATCTTCCGTATCATGGGCATGATCGTGCGTCTGGCGCCGATTGGCGTCTTCGGCGCCATCGCTTTCACCACCAGCACCTACGGCCTGGACTCGCTGCGCCAGCTCGGCAGCCTGGTGGCGTTGTTCTACGTGACCTGCCTGTGCTTCGTGCTGGTGATCCTCGGCCTGGTGATGCGCCTGTCCGGCCTGCGGATCCTGCCCTTCCTCAAGTACCTGCGCGAAGACCTGCTGATCGTGATGGGTACTGCGTCCTCGGATGCCGTGCTGCCGCAGGTGATGCGCAAGCTCGAGCACCTGGGGATAGGCAGTTCGACGGTGGGCCTGGTGATCCCGACCGGGTACTCGTTCAACCTGGACGGTTTCTCGATCTACCTGACCCTGGCCATCGTCTTTATCGCCAATGCCACCGGCACCCCGCTGGCGCTGACCGACCTGCTGACCATCCTGCTGGTGTCGCTGATCACCTCCAAGGGCGCCCACGGTATTCCCGGCTCGGCCCTGGTGATCCTCGCCGCCACCCTGACGGCCATTCCGGCGATCCCGGTGGTCGGGCTGGTGTTGGTGCTGGCGGTCGACTGGTTCATGGGCATCGGTCGGGCCATGACCAACCTGGTCGGCAACTGCGTGGCGACCGTGGCCATCGCCCGCTGGGAAAAGGACATCGATGTGCAGCGGGCCCACAAGGTCCTCGATGGCCAGCAAGGTTATGCCTTTACGCCGAGAAAGCCGACAACACCGGCTCATCAGCAGGAGTTTTGATGCCAGGCGCCCGGGGACGGGCGCCGGTACTGGCCCCAGGCCCGCGAAACAAGCGCCGGCCTCGGGTCGTGGCCTCACCGTTTTATCTGGAGTACACCGTGATTACCTCAACCGTTGTCAATTCAGTCGTAGAAAAACTCCGGGCGGCCCTGGCCCGGGGCCAGTGGCGCCGTGGTGAGATGCTGCCGGGCCAGCGTGAACTGGCCGAACAGCTGGGTATCAGCCGCCCGAGCCTGCGCGAAGCCGTGACCGTGCTGGAAACCCTTGGCCTGGTGCGCTCGATGCCGGGTAAAGGGGTGGTGGTGCTCGACGCCGCCCCCAGCGAAACCTCGGCCGCCCACAGCGGCGTGGCCGACGCCAGCCTCGAAGATGTGCTGCAACTGCGCTACACCCTGGAGCCGTTTATCGTCGGGCTGGTGGCGCAGTCCATCAGCAGCAAGGAAGTCGGCCAACTGCGCCTGACCCTGATGGACATGCGCGAAGCCCTGGAGGCCGACGACAGCGAAGCCGGGATGAACGCCTACATCGCCTTCCATGAAGAGCTGTTCGCCCTGACCTCCAACCCGATCTTCCAGAACGTGGTGCAACAGACCAGCAACGCCCTCAAGCAGAGCGCCGAGGTCCTGCGCAATTCGCCGGAACACCTGGCCGAACGCCTGCTGGAAAACGAGGCCGTAGTGCGCGCCATCCGCAACAAGAACAGCGCCCTGGCCAGCGCGGAAATGCGTCGCCATATCCTCCAGGAAGGCCGACGCATGGGCATCGAACTCACCATCCCGGACGACCATCTGGGCAGTACCGAGCAATAACCCACCCGCCAAGGGGAGACCGGATATGAACAGCGTTGCGACATCCCTGCCCTTCACCACCCGGCGTACCGTGGTGCCGCCACAGGGCCCGGCTTTCTGCGCCGAGACGCTCTACGCCCAGGTGTTCGAAGACATCCTCGACCGCCAGTTTGCCGAGGGGTTGAGTGAAGAGGCCCTGATACGCGTCTACGGCGCGGGTCGCAGCCAGGTGCGCCGGGTCATGAGCCGTCTGGCGCGGCAACAGATCATTCTTACCCGCCCCAACCAACGCGCCCGGGTCGCCGAGCCGGACGCCGAACAGATCCGCCAGACCCTGCAAGCGCGGCGGCTGGCCGAGATCAGCGTTATCGAGCTGGTTTGCGCCAAGTCCGCTGGACTGACGTTTGCAGCGCTTCGCACGCTGGTCGCCCGTGAACGCCAGAATGCCGAAACTGGCCGGCAGAGCACGGCGACAAGGCTGGGGGGCGAGTTTCATCTGGAATTGGCGAGGATGGCCGGCAACGCCCCCCTGGCGCACTTTCTCAGCGGGCTGGTGCCGCTGACCGGGTTGGCCCTGGCGCAACATTCGGTGCGCAACGAGGACTGGCGAGTACGTGAGGCCATCGTCAATGCCGTGGAAAACGGCAATGCCGGAGTCGGCGTCGAATGGCTGACGGAGTACCTGGATCAGCTTGGCGTCCTGCAGTGGTCCTGAGTCCGCCAAAATCTCCCCAGCAAGCCAGCCGTCCCAGTTAAACGCGGACCCAACCGTGGCGAGCGGGCTTGCCTTAATGCCGTTCATGTCGAGGGGAATGGAATATTGAAAACGCCACTTAACCTGTAGGAGCAGGGCTTGCCCGCGAAGCTTTTAGCGATCTTGAGGCCCCCTTCGCTGGCAAGCCATGCTCCTACAAGGACGGTGTTCGGCCTTAACTGAACGGCATCAGGGTTTGCCCAGTCACCACAGTGCTCACATCAAGCCGTCGCGACCTTCGCAAAGCCTTCGCGAATCTTCTCTTCCGGCAGGTCATCGGCAATAAACACGATCACGCTCTCCCGCGCCGCGCCCTCTTCCCACTCGGTGTCCCAGTCGAAACCGTACAGCTTGAGCACCCCCTGGAACACCATGCGCCGGGGCTCACCGGCGATATTCAACACGCCCTTGTAGCGCAGCAACTGTTTGCCGTGATCTTCCAGCAGTTCGTTCATGAACTCGCTGAGCTTGTCGATATCCAGCGGCTGATCGGTACGCAGCACCAGGCTGGAAATACGGTCGATGGATGCGGCCTTGCTGACCGGACGCAAACTCAAGCCGCCACCCAGGTCGGCATTGAGATTGAAGCCGCGCACATCGAGCAGTTCGGCCAGATCAATGTTGCCGTGCTCGACGATACGGATCGGTGCCCGGCGATTGATCCGCGTCAGCCGTTCGCTCAAGGCCGTAAACGTCGCTTCATCCACCAGGTCACGCTTGCTCACCAGCAGCCGGTCGGCAAAACCGATCTGCGCCTGGGCGATGGCCTGGGTCAGATGATGTTCGGCATGGGCCGCGTCCACCAGGGTGATGATGCCGTCGAGCAGATAACGCTCGCGCAATTCCTCGTCGATAAAAAAGGTCTGCGCCACCGGGGCCGGGTCGGCCAGACCGGTGCACTCGATCACCAGCCGGTCGAAGGCGATTTCGCCGCTGTCCAGGCGCTCCAGCAGCAGATACAGGGCCTTGGTCAGGTCAGTGTGAATGGTGCAGCAGACGCAGCCGTTGGACAGCGTCATCACTTGCACCGGCTCGGCACCCAGCAGTTGGGTGTCGATGCCGGCGTCGCTGAATTCGTTCTCGATCACGGCGATTTTCAGGCCGTGCTCGGCTTTGAGCAGATGGCGCAGCAAGGTGGTCTTGCCGGCGCCGAGGAAACCGCTCAGGACGGTCACAGGAATAGGAACTGACAAACAGAAATCTCCCATACGCTAAAAAAACGATGGGAGCCCGGCTTGCCGGCGATGGCGTCCGCAAGATCGCCATCGCCGGCAAGCCGGGCTCCCACAGTGACAGTGTTCAGCCTTGAATAACCCGGTACGCCCTCAAGAGAGCGCCACCCGGGTCAACAGCACTTCGGCCCGCCCTTGCCACCATAACGGGCTTCCTGGCGTTCCCGGAAGAACGCCTCGTAGGTCATGACCGGCTTGTCCGGGTGCTTGTTCTGCATATGCTCGACGTAGGTGTCGTAGTCGGGCATGCCGACCATCAGGCGCGCGGCCTGACCGAGGTATTTACCGAGGCGACTCAGGTCGTTGAACATGGCGGTATTCCTCTTTTACGCTTCAGGCACGGCCTGGAACGGGGTTTCTTTGTCCGTGCGTTCCTTGTTGCCCCAGGCCGAGACACCGACCTTGATGGCATAGAACAGCACACTGAATACCACAAACAGGAAGAGTGCCGTCAACGCCGCGTTGGTATAGGCGTTGAAGATCACGTGCTGCATCTGGTTGATGTCCTTGGCCGGGGCGATCACCTGCCCG
>NZ_JALJES010000027.1:0-85734 GCF_023242525.1 Pseudomonas sp. MWU12-2319 | reverse complement strand
GCGGATACGCCGGCTGTTTTTCAAAATCGACTCAGACTGGTTCAAGCAACACCTCCGGCAAGTTTTTCCCGCAACAACGCTTCAAGCTTCAACTGATCCGCTTCAAAACCCCGGATGCCTTCGGCCAACTTCTCGGTGGCCATGGCATCCTCGTTCATCTGCCAGCGGAACTCGGCTTCACTCAGTGGGCTGGGCAAGCTCCCCCTCTGCCCGGCGCCATCGATCCGTACCGGCACCAGCAGACCCTCGGTGCCCTCAAGCGCCTCCAGCAGCGCCGGACTGATGGTCAACCGGTCGCAACCGGCCAGCGCCTTGATCTCACCGACATTGCGAAAGCTCGCGCCCATGACCACGGTCGAATACCGGTGCTGACGGAAGTACTGCAGAATGCGTTGCACCGAGCGCACGCCCGGCTCTTCGTCGGGCGCGTAAACCGTCCCGGGCTCGGCCTTGCCGTACCAATCGAGAATGCGCCCCACGAACGGCGAAATCAGGTAGGCCCCGGCTTCGGCACAGGCCCGCGCCTGGACGAAGTTGAAGATCAGCGTCAGGTTGCATTGGATTCCCTGCCCCTCCAGCACCTCGGCGGCGCGCAGGCCTTCCCAGGTCGCGGCCAGCTTGATCAGGATCCGCTCGCGAGCGATACCGGACTGTTCGTACAACTCCACCAGGCGCTGCGCCTTGGCAATACTCGCCGCGCTGTTGAAGGACAGCCGGGCGCTCACCTCGGTCGAGACACGTCCCGGCACGAGGGCCAGAATCTGTTTGCCCATGGCCACCACCAGCCGATCGCAGGCCTCATCTATCGCTGCATCGCCGCTGATCCCCTGGCCACGCACCTCACCGAGGATCTCACCGACCAGAAGGTCGTACTGACCGGACTGCACCGCCTTGAAAATCAGCGACGGGTTGGTGGTTGCGTCCTGGGGGACGAAGCGGCGAATCGCATCGAGATCGCCGGTATCGGCCACCACGACGCTGTGTTGTCTCAATTGTTCAAGCAGGTTGGACATTTCTTGGGCTCTTGTTGATTTTGTTCAGTCCCTGGCACTGACCCTGACCAGACTTCATCAGGCACGGCGGTCCCCGACCTATGTGCCGGACAACCCCCTGTTCGCGGCCTCGACGGCCGTGATCCGCTCGACCTTCGAGCCGGAACGCTCAGCTTCGAACTCGGATCCGAGGAAGATTTTGACAATGCTCTTGGCCAGCTCAGGACCGATCACCCGTGCACCGATGGACAGGATCTGCGCATCGTTGCTTTTACGTGCGCGCTCGGCGGAATAGGTGTCATGGGCCTGCGCGGCACGCACCCCCTTGATCTTGTTCGCGGAAATGGCCATGCCGATACCGGTTCCGCAAATCAGCACCGCCAGGCGGTGCTCGCCGGCACTGACCGCGGTCGCCACCGCGGCCGCGATATCCGGGTAAAGCACCGGACTCGAGGAGTAGCAACCAAAGTCCTGAAGCCTGTAGCCCAGGGCGGCAATGTAGGGCTTGAGCAGTTCCTTGAGTTCGTAGCCCGCCTCATCGCTGCCGATGGCCACCGAAAACAGTGTGTTTGCATCCATAAGTTTTCCTCCGTTGCCCGACAGAAGCACAGGCAACGATCAAATGATCACGCAATGAAATTTTGCACAAGCATTACTCAGCCACAAACAGGCTTCTGTCAAGCTATTTCTTTGACAAAAAACAGCAAAAACAGCTTATAACGAGCTAAATCGTCAAAAAATAGAAGACATCGTTGACAGGGTACGGAAAATTGCTTTAAACATATGATCACTCGCCGATCATTTGATCGGTGAGACCTAACAATAAAATCAGCAAGAGGATTTCCCGATGGCGATGCCATTACTGCTCCAGGCTGAAAATGTCGCCAAAGCCTATGCAGGGATCCCCGCCCTGCGTGACGGGCGCCTCTCTCTGCGAGCCGGCAGCGTGCACGCCTTGTGCGGCGGCAACGGTGCAGGCAAATCAACCTTTCTCAGCATCCTCATGGGCATCACCCAGCGTGACGCGGGCAGCATCCTGCTCAATGGCCAGCCGGTGCAGTTCGATCGTCCGAGCGCGGCCTTGGCCGCCGGGGTGGCGATGATCACCCAGGAGCTGGAGCCCATCCCCTACATGACCGTCGCCGAAAACATCTGGCTGGGCCGCGAACCACGCCGCGCCGGTTGTATCGTCGACGGCAAGGAGCTGAACCGGCGTACCCGGGAACTGTTGAAAAGCCTGGAGTTCGACGTCGACGCCAGCAGCCCGATGCATCGCCTGAGCGTGGCGCAGATCCAACTGGTGGAAATCGCCAAGGCCTTCAGCCACGATTGCCAGGTGATGATCATGGACGAGCCGACCTCGGCCATCGGTGAGCGCGAGGCTGAAACCCTGTTCAAGGCCATCCGCCGCCTGACCGCGCGTGGCGCCGGGATCATCTATGTGTCCCACCGCCTCAGCGAACTGGCGCAGATCGCCGACGACTACAGCATCTTTCGCGATGGCGCCTTCGTTGAAAGCGGACGCATGGCCGATATCGACCGCGCCCACCTGGTCCGTGGCATCGTCGGCCAGGAGTTGCAACGCATCGATCACAAGGTCGGGCGCGAATGCGCCGCGCAAAACTGCCTGAACATCGAAGGGCTGAGCCGCGACGGTGAGTTCCAGGACATCAGCCTGCAACTACGCCAGGGTGAGATCCTCGGCATCTACGGCCTGATGGGCTCGGGCCGCAGCGAGTTCCTCAATTGCCTCTACGGCCTCACCGCGCCCGACTCGGGAAGCGCCACGCTCCAGGGCCAGCCCCTGCCGATCGGCGTGCCGGCGGCGACCATTCGCGCCGGCATGTCACTGGTGACCGAAGATCGCAAGGACAGCGGCCTGGTCCTCAGCGGCAGCATCCTGGCCAATATCGCCCTCTCCGCCTACAAGCAGCTGTCGAGCTGGTCAGTGATCAATACGCGCAAGGAAAACGAACTGGCCCAGCGCATGGTCAAGCGCCTGCAGATCAAGATTTCCTCCCTCGACCTGCCGGTGGAATCCATGAGCGGCGGCAACCAGCAGAAGGTCGTGCTCGCCAAGTGCCTGTCGACCCAGCCGATCTGCCTGCTCTGCGATGAACCGACCCGCGGCATCGATGAAGGCGCCAAGCAGGAAATCTATCACCTGCTGGATGAGTTCGTGCGCGCCGGCGGGGCGGCCATCGTGGTCTCGTCCGAAGCCCCGGAACTGCTCCATCTGAGTGATCGCATTGCCGTCTTCAAAGGTGGCCGGCTGGTCACCGTCAGCTGCGATACCGCCCTTTCCCAGGAAGCCTTGTTGAGTCTCGCCTCATGAACGCCAAAACCCTTGCCCCACCTGTTCCTGCCCGCGTATCCGCAACCACCCGCCCAGGCGCGCGCCTGCGCCTAGCCCTGGACCGCTTCGGCCTGCCGCTGGTGTTCATTATGCTGTGCATCGTCATGGCCTTCGCCAGCGAGTACTTCATGACCTGGCGCAACTGGATGGACATCCTGCGCCAGACCTCGATCAACGGCATTCTCGCCGTGGGCATGACCTACGTGATCCTGACCAAGGGCATCGACCTGTCGGTCGGCTCGATTCTCGCGTTTGCCGGTTTGTGCAGCGCCCTGGTCGCCACCCAGGGCCATGGCCTGCTGGCGGCGGTCAGCGCCGGCATGTTCGCCGGCGCCATGCTCGGCGTGGTCAACGGTTTCATGGTCGCCAACCTGGCGATCCCGCCCTTTGTCGCCACCTTGGGCATGCTCAGCGTGGCCCGCGGCATGACCTTCATTCTCAACGACGGCAGCCCGGTCACCGACCTGCCCGACAGCTACCTGGCCCTGGGCATCGGCAAGCTCGGCCCGATCAGCGTTCCCATCCTTATCTTCGCGGTGGTCGCGCTGATTTTCTGGATGGTGCTGCGTTACACCACCTATGGCCGCTATATCTACGCCGTGGGCGGCAATGAAAAAAGCGCGCGGACCTCCGGGATCGGCGTACGCAAAGTAATGTTCTCGGTCTATGTGGTCTCGGGCCTGCTGGCCGGCCTCGCCGGGGTCGTCCTCTCGGCCCGGACCACCTCCGCCCTGCCCCAGGCCGGCACCTCCTACGAACTGGATGCCATCGCCGCCGTGGTGATTGGCGGCACCAGCCTCTCCGGCGGCACCGGCAGCGTGGTCGGCACCTTGTTCGGCGCCCTGTTGATCGGCGTGATCAACAACGGCCTGAACCTGCTCGGCGTGTCCTCCTATTACCAACAAGTCGCCAAGGGCTTGATCATCGTGCTCGCGGTGCTCATCGATGTCTGGCGCAAGAAAAAACGTTAAGCCGTTTCACTGAACCAACCGACTACAACAATAAAGGAGTTCCCCATGAAACTTTGCAGCGTAAAACTTTCCGCCCAAAAACTCGGCAAATCCCTCACTGCGCTGGCGGCGCTCTCCCTGCTCACCAGCAGTATTGCGCTGGCCCAGGAAAAGACCTACAAGATTGGTGCGGCGGTGTACGGCCTCAAGGGCCAGTACATGCAAAACTGGGTGCGCGAGCTGAAGGAGCACCCGGCGGTCAAGGACGGCACCGTGCAGCTCACCGTGTTCGACGGCAACTATGACGCCCTGACCCAGAACAACCAGATCGAAACCATGGTCACCCAGCATTACGACGCGATCATTTTCGTTCCGATCGACACCAAGGCCGGGGTCGGTGCCGTGGCACGCGCCCAGGAAAGCAACGTGCTGGTGATCGCGTCCAACACCAAGGTCGCCAGCGCCAACGTGCCCTTTATCGGCAACGACGATGTCGAAGGCGGTCGCCTCCAGGCCCAGGCCATGGTCGACAAGCTGCAAGGCAAGGGCACCGTGGCGATCATCCAGGGTCCGATCGGCCAGTCGGCACAGATCGACCGGCAAAAAGGCGAGATCGAAGTCCTGCTGAAGAACCCGCAGATCAAGGTCATCGAAATGAAGACCGCGAACTGGTCGCGCGCCGAAGCCCTGACCCTGACCGAAGACTGGCTCAACGCCCATCCCAAGGGCGGCATCTCCGGCATCATTGCGCAGAACGACGACATGGCCCTGGGCGCCCTGCAAGCGGTGAAATCCCACGGCCTGTCGCCAGACGACTTGCCGATCACCGCTATCGACGGCATGCCCGATGCCATCCAGGCGGCCAAGAAAGGTGAAGTCACCACCTTCCTGCAAGACGCCCAGGCACAATCCCAGGGCGCCCTCGATATGGCCCTGCACACCCTGGCGGGCAAGGACTACAAACCGCAATCACTGATCTGGGAGCGTTATGCCAAGGACGTGAAGTGGGCCGATGGCAGCGCCAAGACCTACATCCTGCCGTGGGTGCCGGTCACCAGCAACAACGCCGATGCCCTGTACGCCCAGGTCACCGGCACCAAGTAAGCGTCTGCCCAACCGAGAACCCGGGCCGGATCCGGCCCGTATGGAGTGTATGCAATGTCCAATTTCTGGAATCAGGCGTTCGACCTCAACGGTCGCTGCGCCGTGATCACCGGCGGTGCCGCCGGTATCGGCCTGGCCTGCGCCCAACTGCTGGTGGAGCGCGGCGCCAGGGTCGCCCTGCTGGACCGTGATCCGGCCGTGGTCGAGATGGCCGCCAGCCTCGGCGCAGGGCATATCGGCCTGGCCGTCGACCTGCGTCAGCTGGACCAGGTGCAAAGCGCCGTCGACCAGGCCGCCAGACAACTCGGCCGGCTGGATTACCTGGTCAACAGCGCCGGGGTCGCCTTGCTTGACAAGGCCCTGGACGTCAATGAAAGCGCCTGGGATACCACCCTGGACATCAACCTCAAGGCCAGTTTTTTCGTGGCCCAGGCCTGCGCCCGCTATATGATCGAGCAAGGCCACGGGCGCATCGTCAACCTCGCCTCCCAGGCCGCCGTGATTGGCCTGGATCGGCATGTGGCCTACTGCGCCAGCAAGGCCGCGGTGGTCGGCATGACCAAGGTCCTGGCCATGGAATGGGCCCCCCATGGCATCAACGTCAACGCGGTGTCGCCGACCATCGTCGAAACGGCGCTGGGCAAGAAGGCCTGGGCCGGTGAACTCGGCGAGCGGGCCAAATTGCAGATCCCGATCGGGCGCTTCGCCCAGCCGGAGGAGATCGCCGGGCTGGTGCTTTACCTGCTCAGCGATGCGGCCAAGATGATCACCGGGGAAAACGTGGTGATCGACGGCGGCTACAGCATCCAGTAATCGGCTCAGGCCTTACAAGAACAAGGAAACACTGCATGAATCGAATCATCAACGATCCGGACCAGGTGGTCGAGGACATGCTTCAGGGCATCCTCGTGGCGCATCCGCAACTGGCCCAGTACGAAGCCAATCCACGGGTCATCCGCAAGCGCCAGCCTTCCCCGGCCGGCCAGGTGGGGATCGTTACCGGCGGCGGCTCCGGCCATGAACCGGCCTTCCTCGGCTACGTCGGCCCCGGCCTGGTGGATGCCGTGGCCGTCGGCGAAATCTTCTCCTCGCCCACCGCCAAGAGTTTCTTCGATGCCTTCCGCGCCGCCGACCAGGGCGCTGGTGTCGCCTGCCTGTACGGCAACTACGCCGGCGACAATATGAACGTCAAGCTGGCGATGAAAATGGCCGCCAGCAAAGAGATGAACATTCGCACCGTCGTCGCCAACGACGACGTGGCCTCCGCCCCGCCGGCCGATATCGCCAAGCGCCGTGGTGTTGCCGGGGAAATCTTCATGTGGAAAGTCGGCGGCGCGGCCGCCGCCCAGGGCTATGACCTGGACGGCGTGATTCGCGTGGCCCAGAAGGCCGTCGACCACTGCCGCTCGATTGGCATCGGCCTGACCCCGTGCATCATCCCGGCGGTGGGCAAACCGAATTTCCAGATCGCCAATGGCATGATGGAGTTGGGTATCGGTCATCACGGCGAACCAGGGATCGAAGTCATCCCCGTGGAGTCCGCGGCGGCCATGGCCGAGCGCATGCTCGCGCCGATTCTCGCCGACCGCGATTTCGGCCAGGATGAAAGCGTCGTGGTGCTGGTCTCCGGCCTCGGCGCCACCCCGGTGATGGAGCTGTACATTTTCTACGCCGAGGTCGAACGCCTGCTCAAGACCAAGGGCCTGCGGGTTCACCGCTGTTATGTGGGCAATTACTTCACGTCACTGGAAATGATGGGCGTCACCTTGACCCTGCTCGGGCTCGATGCCGAACTGACCACCTTGATCGATCAACCGTGCCGCTCCATCGGCATGTCCCAGTCGGAGTAAACCATGGGCCAGCATTTCTCGAGTAGCAACGGCAGCGCCATCGTCACCAGCCTGGTTACGGTGATCGTCGCCAACCGCGAATACCTCAGCGAAGTCGACGGCGCCATCGGCGACGGCGACCACGGGATCAACATGGCCAAGGGCTTCGCCCGCTGCGGCAAGAGCCTTGAAGGTCGCCAACTGTCCCTGGCCGAAGCGCTGGACGAGTTGACCCTGGCCCTCATGGAAGGTATCGGCGGCTCGATGGGGCCGCTCTACGGCAGCCTGTTCATCGGCATGGCCGACGAAGTACGCGGCCGTGAAGAGATCGATGCAGCGAGTTTCGCCCGACTGCTGCGCGGTGGCCTCACTTCGTTGCAGGACATCACCGATGCAGGGGTCGGCGACAAGTGCCTGATGGACACCCTGATCCCCTCCGTGGAAGCCTTCGAACAGGCCGTGGCCGCGGGTATTTCTTTCAGCGAGGCCTTGGGCCGGATGAAAATCGCCGCCTCCCAAGGCCGCGATTCGACCCGCGACCTGGTGGCGAAAATCGGTCGCGCCAGCCGTCTGGGCGAGCGCTCCCTGGGGGTGCTGGACGCCGGTGCGGTGTCCTGCTGCCTGATCCTCACCGATCTCGCCGAATCGGTGGAAGCCCAACTGCGCGATTAACCTGGCACCTCCCCGACCGGGCCCTCGTCGAGTGCCGCCCGATCGCGGGAGGTTTCAGCCCTTCAGCTTGCGAGTCGCATCATCCAGCGCAAGGATGGTGTAGGCATTCGAGACCGTCGTCGCCAGGGTATTGATCACCCCGGAGCGCAACGCTCCCAGCGTCGCGGCGGCCTTGGTGTTCTCACTGGCAATCGCCACCACATCGGGAATCCGCGCCAACTCCTGCACGGTCAGGCCGATCACCCGCCCCTGCATGGTGTTGACGGCCGGTTGACCATGGATATCGATAAAGTCGTAGCCCATCATGTCGCCCACCGTACCGGAGAGTCGCGCCTGGGCAATTTCCTGGGGCGAGAACCAGCCCATGCGGACCATGTTGCTGTTCTCGCTCATATCGCCGATACCGATCAGCGCAATGTCGGCGCGACGGGCACGGTCAAGGGTCGAACGGACGGTGTCGTTATTGATCAGGATACTGCGCAATTCCGGATTCGCCACCAACGCCGGGGCATAGAGCGTTTCGCTCTCCGCGCCGAAACGCAAGGCCAGGCGCCGGCAGATATGGTCGGGATTCATATACTCGCCGGCTTTGAGCGAACCACCGATGGCACAGACAAAGGTGCAGTTGCGGGTCACCGGCAAGAACACGTTTTCAGCCACGGCCCCGACATTACGGCCCATGCCGACGGCAACGATCACGCCATCGCTCAAGGTCTTGTTCAGGTAGTGGGCGACCAGGCTGGCGACCGCCGAACGCTGGGTATCGGGGTCACCGTGATCGACGGCGATCAAGGCCCGGTCCAGCTTGAAACGCTCGACCAGCGCCTGCTCCAGTTCACTGTTCATCGCTGGATGTTGCAGCACCCGCACTTCGACGATCCCTTCGTCGCGCGCACGCTTGAGCAGCCGGCTGACTTTGGCCCGGGACAGCTCAAAGCGTTTGGCAATGGCCTCCTGGGTGATGTTCTCAAGGTAATAAAGCATGGCGACGTCGGTCATCAGATCGATGTCACTGGCGCCGCGCTGTGCACTGTCACTCATGAGAGCTTCCATTTCCGCGTCAAAAACCCATTGTCCCTATTTGCTACGGGTTAAGTCCAGTGGCGGGTCATCGGGATGACCTCGGCCTGGACCTCCTTGGGCTTCTCCTCTTCGACCTCGCCGTTGAGCACCTTGTGCATTTTCACGGTGTCCAGCGCCCCGACCCATTTGGCAATGGCCAGGGTGCCGACGCCATTACCAATCGTATTGGTGATAGCCCGTGCCTCCGACATGAACCGATCGACGCCCAGCAACAGCACCATTCCCGCGACCGGAATGGTCCCCAGGGAAGACAGCGTAGCCGCCAGGATGATGAATCCCGAACCGGTCACCCCCGCGGAACCCTTGGAGGTGAACATCAGCACCGCCAGCACGATCAATTGATCCGTCAGGGTCAGCGGGGTATTCGTCGCCTGGGCGATAAAGATGGCGGCAATGGTGTAGTAGATCGCCTGCCCATCCGGGTTGAAAGTCAGGCCCGAGGGAATGATCATCCCGGCGACCGGCTTGGAGACACCGGCCTTTTCCATCTTGGCAATCATCTGCGGCAGCACCGATTCCGAGGAACTGGTACCAAGCACGGTGAACAATTCTTCCTTGATGAACTTCAGAAACTTCCACAGGCTGAAACCGCTGTAGCGGCAGATCGGGCCCAGTACGAAGATCACGAACACCGCACAAGTCAGGTAGACACAGGCCATCAGCTTGCCGAGCGAGAACAGCGAGCCAAAGCCGTATTTACCAATGGTGAAGGCAATGGCGCCGAAGGCACCGATGGGAGCCAGGCGCATGACCATGTTGACGATACGGAACATGCCCTGCATCAGACTCTCCAGCGTATCGACGAAGACCTTTGCCCGAGGCCCCACATTGGCCAGCGCGATACCGAGCAGTATGGAAAACAGCAGGATCTGCAGTACGTTGCCCTTGGCAAACGCATCGACGATGGTGTCGGGGATGATGTTCATGACGAAGTCCATGAACGAGTCGTGTTTCACCGCAGAGGTGTAGGTGGCCAGGCTGGAGGTATCCAAGGTGGCGACATTGATGTTCATGCCAGCACCGGGCTTGAACAGATCAACCACCACCAGGCCGATGACCAATGCCAGCGTGGACACCACTTCGAAGTAGAGCAGCGCCCGGAAGCCGACCCGGCCCAGCTCCTTCATGCTTTCCATACGGGCGATCCCCGTGACCACGGTCAGAAAGATCACCGGTGCGAGCAGCATCTTGATCAGCTTGATGAACGCGTCGCCCAAGGGTTTGAACGCGGCGGCGGTTTCGGGAGCGAGTACCCCGACGATAGCGCCGAGGATGACCGCGATAAGGACTTGTACGTAGAGTTTGCCAAATATTCTTTTCATGACAGGGCCCTGATTTTTTATTGTTGTCAGGAAATGCCAAGGGCTCGGATCGCTGATCCGCCCCTTGGCGTTGCGCCGCAGTACTCCGTTGAATCGGTGGAAAATATCAGCGGCTGATCAGTTCGATCACCGCATCGGTGACCTGGCGGGTGGTGGCCTTCCCGCCAAGATCCGGGGTGTGCAAACCACTTTCGGTCACCGCTTCGATGGCCGACATCAGCTGTTTCGCCGCGGCGGGCTCGCCGAGATGTTCAAGCATCATGGCGGCCGTCCAGAACGTCGCGATCGGGTTGGCAACACCTTTGCCGGTGATATCGAAGGCCGAGCCGTGGATCGGCTCGAACATCGAGGGGAATCGGCGCGAAGGGTTGAGGTTGGCCGTCGGCGCGATGCCCAGGCTGCCGGACAGGGCAGCGGCCAGGTCGGAGAGGATATCGGCGTGCAGGTTGGTGGCGACGATAACGTCCAGCGTCGCTGGCTTGAGCACCATGCGCGTGGTCACGGCATCGACCAGTTCCTTGTCGATCCTGACGTCCGGGAAGTCCTTGGCGACTTCATAGAAGATCTCGTCCCACAACACCATGCCGTGACGTTGGGCATTGGACTTGGTGACCATGGTCAGGTGCTTGCGCGGACGGCTGCGTGCCAGCTCGAAGGCAAAGCGATGAATACGCTCGACCCCGACCCGGGTGAACACCGACACTTCGGTGGCGACTTCTTCGGGCAGGCCCCGGTGGACGCGACCACCGTTGCCGGAGTACTCGCCCTCGGAGTTTTCCCGCACCACCACCCAGTCGATCTGGTCACCGTTGAGCAGCGGGCTTTTCACCCCGGGCAGAACGCGAGCCGGACGCACGTTGGCGTACTGGTCGAAGCCTTGGCAGATCGGCAGGCGCAGCCCCCAGAGGGAAATGTGGTCCGGTACGTTGAGCGCGCCGACGGCACCAAAGAAAATGGCATCGAAGGTTTTCAGTTCTTCCAGGCCACCCTCGGGAATGTAGTAGCCGTTTTTCAGGTAGTTATCGGAGTTCCAGTCGAAGTGTTTGAAATCCAGCTCGAAAGCCGACTTTTTCGACAGGGCTTGCAGCACCTCGACGCCGGCGGCGATGACCTCGACACCAATCCCATCACCAGGCACCGCAGCAATTCTGTATGCGTTCATCGTCAACTCCACTCTCGTCACGTTCTTGTTGTTCCCGTTGGCCTGGGCTGTCCAAGCAGGGTGTGAACGGAGTATATGTAGTGAATCTGGAGACGTGAGTGACTCCAAATCACTACATAAATAACTTTGAGTTACGAATGAACCAGACGCTGGATTTGTCTTTTTTCTACCTGCTGGCCAACAAAGGCAGCCTGGCAGCGACTGCCCGGGAACTGGGTGTCACCCCGCCGGCGGTGAGCAAACGCCTGACGGCGCTGGAGGCCCGGCTGGGCGTACGCCTGGTCAACCGGACCACGCGCTCGATGAGCCTGACCTCGGAAGGCGAGCTGTACTTCTCCCATGCCGCCCGCATCCTGACGCAGATCGATGAGCTTGAGCAGTTGCTCAGCAGCAGCCGCGCCACGCCCAAGGGCCTGATTCGCGTCAACGCTTCGCTGGGTTTTGGCCGCCGGCATATCGGCCCGGCCCTCGCTGCATTTTTTGCCCAATACCCCGAGGTGGAAATTCAGCTGGAAATCAGCGACCACCCACTGGATCTGGCCACCCACGGCTTCGACCTGGGCATTCGCTTCGGCAGCTTGCCGGACGCCGCCTTACACGCCCGCAAGATTGCCTCCAATCGTCGCTTGCTATGCGCCTCGCCGCTCTACCTGGACAAATATGGAACCCCTTGCAAGCTCGCCGAACTGAAAAATCACAATTGCATTTTCATCCGCCAGAACGAGTCGCCCTATGGCGTCTGGAGTTTCAACAACAGCGGGCACACGGAAAACATCAAGGTACACGGAGCCTTGGCTTGCAACGATGGCGAGGTGGCCCTGAACTGGGCGCTGGAAGGCTATGGGATCTTGTTGCGGGCCGAATGGGACATCGCCCGCTATGTGCGCAGCGGCCGGCTGCGCCTGGTGCTGGAGGACCAGACGCCAACCCGCGCCGATGTCTATGCGGTGTACCCGCAGCAGTTGCATTTGTCCGCGCGGGTGCGCAGCCTGATCGACTTTCTGATCGAGCGTTTCAAGCATATCGACAATGTCGAGGACAATTGAATCGACGTTGGCCGCAAGCCGCTCCTAGCAGAAACATTTCCACCACCCGACCGACCAACGCCTGGACCTGTTCGACCTCCAGCGGTTCCGAACTGGGCTGGTAGAGCCTGACCCGTACTTCCGCAGTCATATCGACCGCGTCGTCTCGATGGCGCTCGATCATGAACTTGACGCCTCCTTCGGGTGAGTCAGCTCCCCTCTTCTCGCCTGATAGCACCATACGAAATCGCCGGGAAAAGGCATTGTGCTACCTGGAAAGTTGATGTTATGTTTATAACAACAACAAAACAAATGACATAAACATAACAATAGCAGATCTCGGCGCACCGATATGTCCATGGAAAAAAACAGCTTTCTCCAGCGACTGGAGCAACAGTTCTCCAGCCTGACCCCCACCGGCAAGCGCATCGCCAGCTATCTGCTGGGCAATCCGGAGCAGTTGCCGTTCGAGTCGGCCGACAGCATCGCGCAGCAAGCCTCCACCACCGGGATTTCCGTCGGGCGCTTTTTGCGCTCCCTGGGCTACCGCAACCTTGATGAAGTGAAAAAAAGCCTGCGCGGAGAAGCGCCGAGCTCATGGCTGATCACTGACCGGATTGCCGCCTTTCGCGCCGAAACCAACCAGGACGACGCGCTCGACCGCTCCATGACTCGCGAAATCGAAGCCATCCAGCACGCCTATGGCCTGGCCCGCAGCGAAGCCTTTGGCAAGATCGTGCAACGTATCCATGAAGCCGATGCCGTGTTCATTCTCGGGATCCAGTCGACCCGCGGGATTCTCACCGCGTTCCATAGCCACCTCGAATACATTCGCCCCAAGGTCTACTACGTCGACGGCCTCTCCGGCATCTACGCGGAAACCCTGAACTCCGGCTTCGCCAATCCCTACGCGATCATTGCCGACTTTCGCGCCTACTCCAGCGTGACCCAGACCTTCTGTGACGCGGCGCTGGAAAACAACCTGCCCCTGGCCCTGATCACCGACCTGCAATGCCCCTGGGCCCGGGACTACCCGCTGGATCTGTTGCAGCTGAAAACCGATGTCGGGCAGTTCTGGGACTCCCCCGCTCCGCTGGCCTGCCTGTTGAACCTGGTGGTCTCGGCCGTCGCGGAGAAGTACGGCGAACGCCTCGATGAACGCCTGGCCAAGAACCGCCAATTGCAAAAAGCCTTCGGCCAGTTCGAAGGCTGACCCACCGCCTCTGCGAATCCCAACTGGAGTGTTTGCGTGAACAACAGCCCCCTTGTAGAGATCGATGCCCAGCGTTATCAGGTGCAAATCGACCTGATCTACGCCAGCGCGGACAACCTGGCTGGAAAAGTGATCTACCCGACTGCCCGTTGCCTGCTGCATCGTCAAGCCGCCGACTGTTTGAACAAGGCCAGCTACCTGGCGCGCCTGGCCGGATTGACCCTGCGCATCTATGACGCCTACCGCCCGCCCTACGCCCAATACCTGCTATGGGAAGCCTTGCCGAACAACGACTACGTGCGCGACCCGCACCTGGGTTCGCACCACAGCCGTGGCGTGGCTGTGGACCTGACCCTGGTGGACGCCGATGGCGAGCCGCTGTACATGGGCACGGCCTTCGACGCCATGGAAGAGCGCTCCCATCAGTTCTACCCCGACCTACCCGCCGACGTGCAACGCAATCGCCTGCTGTTGCTGGGGATCATGCTCGGCGCCGGGTTCCAGGCGATCGATACCGAATGGTGGCATTACGAACTACCGAATGCCGACGATTACCCCCTGCTGGAGGAGGTGTAAACCACGGCCCTGAGAACCCCAATCAAACCGCAACGCCAGCACTGACGAAACCACAGAGTTTCGCAAGCGACACAGCGCAGCCCGCCTCAGGGGCGGCTGAAAACAACAATAAAACAGCGTTATTGATGCTTCACCTGCAACTGCCCGGTTATAGCTTTTATAAAAAACCTGACGAACTTCCATACATCGAATGATCAAGGAAACCGGCATGAACCCAACGAACACCGTGACCCGCAAACCCTTTCCCGGCACCGGCAAACTATTGCTGAGCGTTCTGTGCAGCGCCTTGAGCCTCGGCGCCTGGCAGGCCGCGACCGCGGCGGTGCCCAAGGACACCCTGGTCATCGGCAAACCCGCCGACCCGCAGACCCTCGACCCGGCCGTGACCTTTGACAACAACGACTGGACCATCACTTATCCGTCGTACCAGCGCCTGGTCGGTTACAAGGTCGAGGGCGATAAAAGCAGCACCGAAGTCCAGGGCGACCTGGCCGAAAGCTGGACCGTTTCCCCGGACAACCTGGTCTGGGAATTCAAGCTCAAACCCGGCAACAAGTTCGATGACGGCGCCCCGGTGGATGCCGCCGCGGTGAAGTTTTCCTTCGATCGCCTGATGACCCTCAAGCAGGGTCCGTCCGGGGCCTTCCCCGAGGATATGGTGGTGGCGGTGGTCGATCCGCAGACCATCCGTTTCACCCTGAAGACGCCCTTTGCACCCTTCCTGTTTACCCTGGCCCACAACGGCGCCTCGATCATCAACCCCGATGTGGTGACCAAGACACCCGACGTCAATGCCTGGCTGTCCAGCCACACCGCGGGTTCCGGCCCCTTCCGCCTGAGCACCTGGCAGAAAGGCCAGTCGCTGACCCTGGAGCCGAACACCTACTTCGCCGGGCCCAAGCCCGCGCTGAAAACCGTGGTGGTCAAGATCATCGCCGAGCCTTCCGTGCGTCGCCTGCAACTGGAACACGGTGACCTGGACATCATCGAAGACATGCCCGAAGACCAGCTCGGCGCGCTGGCCAAGAAGTCCGGCGTGGTGGTCCGGGAATTCCCTTCGTTGCGGGTGACCTACCTGTACCTGAACAACAAGAAGGGTCCGTTGGTCAGCGTCGATGCCCGTCGAGCGATTACCCAGGCGGTGGATTACAACGGCATCGTCAAAGGTATTCTCAAGGACAAGGCCAAGCTGATGAACGGGCCGATCCCGGACGGCATGTGGGCCTACGACAGCTCGTTGCCACCGATGAAACAGGACCTCGCCGCCGCCAAGGACAGCCTGGCCAAGGCCCCGCAGAAAATCACCAGCCTCAGCTACATGTACTCGGACAAGGATCCCAACTGGGAACCGATCGGCCTGACGCTGCAAGCGGCACTGGCCCCCCTGGGCATCAACCTGAAGATGGAAAAACTCGCCAACGCGACCCTGCGCGAGCGCGTCGGCCAGGCCGATTACGACATTGCCTCGGGCGCCTGGAGCCCGGACTTTGCCGACCCCTATATGTTCATGAACTTCTGGTTCGACTCGAAGATGCAGGGCCTGCAAGGCAACCGTTCGTTCTACAGCAACCCCGAAGTCGACAAGCTGATCCGCGAAGCGGCCGCCACCAGCGACACCGCCAAGCGCGTCGAGCTGTACCAGACCGCACAGAAAATGGTGCTCAAGGACAGCGTCTACGCCTACCTCTATCAGAAGAGCTACACCTTGCCGATGCGTGACTCGGTCAAAGGCTACGTGTTCAACCCGATGCTCGAACAGGTCTTCAACCTGGGCAACATGAGCAAGTAAAGCGGCTCCCCCGCGCCGGCCGTTCGCGGCCGGCGCGGCGTCTGATTCTCGTCGTTGCTGTGACTGAGGTGCCCAATGGCCTTCCTGACTCTATTGCGCAAGCGCCTGCTCGGCCTGGTATTGGTCGTGTTCGGCGTTTCGCTGATTACCTTTGCAATTTCGCACCTGATTCCCGGGGACCCGGCCCGACTGATCGCCGGCGACCGTGCCAGCGATGCGCTGGTGGCGGGCATCCGTCACCAGTTGGGCCTGGACCTGCCGCTGTATCAACAATATGGCCGTTACCTGATGGACCTGCTGCACGGCGACCTGGGGACTTCGATCCGCACCAACCGCCCGGTCCTCGAAGACCTGCAGGCGTTCTTCCCGGCCACCCTGGAGCTGGCGCTGGTGGCGCTGGTGCTGGCGATCCTGGTGGGCGTGCCGCTGGGGGTGCTGTCGGCGGTCTATCACAACCGCGCCATTGACCAGATCGCCCGGACACTCGCGGTCACCGGTATTTCCACCCCGGCCTTCTGGCTCGGGCTTGGGGCGATTGTGCTGTTCTACGGCCAGTTGGGCTGGCTGCCCGGTGGTGGCCGCTTGTCCGAGGGACTGGCACCACCACCGACCTTCAGCGGTTTCTACCTGATCGACTCACTGATTGCCGGTGACGGCGGGCTGTTTCTCGATGTGCTGCAACACCTGATTCTTCCCGCCGCGACCCTGGGCTTCGTGACCCTCGGCGTGGTCGCCCGGCAGATTCGCTCGGCAATGCTGGAGCAACTGTCCGAGGACTATATCCGCACCGCCCGCGCCTATGGCCTGTCGCGCTGGACGGTGATCCTGCGCCACGCCCTGCCCAATGCACTGATCCCTTCGGTGACCGTGCTCGGGCTGACCCTGGGTGACCTGCTCTATGGCGCCGTCCTGACCGAAACCGTGTTTGCCTGGCCCGGCATGGGCGCCTATGTGGTCAAGTCGATCCAGTCGCTGGACTTCCCGGCGGTAATGGGCTTCGCGATCCTGGTGTCATTTATCTATGTACTGCTGAACATGGCCATCGATCTTTTGTACCGCGTGATCGATCCACGCATCGGCGAGGTGAATTGAAATGTCCGTGACCCTGACCGCCGCACGCGGCCCGCGCTGGGGCGAGAAACTCGCCTACCTGGCCTATCAGGTCCGCCGCAGCCCGCTGACCATGGCCGGCCTCACGATCAGCCTGATCGTCCTGCTATGCATGATCTTCGCCCCCTGGCTGGCCAGCCACGATCCCAATGCCCTGGACCTCGGCGCGCGCCTGATGCCACCGTCCGCCGAACATTGGTTCGGTACCGATGAGGTCGGCCGGGACCTGTTCAGCCGCGTCCTGTTCGGCAGCCAGCAATCGGTGGGCGTCGGCCTGTTCGTGGCCTTTGCTTCCTGTTTGATCGGTGGTTTGCTGGGCTGTTTTTCCGGGGTGATCGGCGGGCGTTTCGACGCGCTGATCATGCGCCTGATGGACATCATGCTGTCGGTGCCATCCCTGGTGCTGATCATGGCCCTGGCCGCGGCGCTGGGGGCGAGCCTGTTCAACGCCATGCTGGCGATTACCCTGGTGCGAATCCCATCCTATGTGCGGCTGGCCCGCGGCCAGGCCTTGAGCATCCGCCAGATGGGCTACGTCAAGGCCGCCCAGACCTTCGGCGCCGGACGCTGGCACATGGTCCACTGGCACGTGGCGCGCAACGCCATGCCACCGTTGCTGGTGCAACTGAGCCTGGATATCGGCAGCGCCATTCTCATGGCCTCGGCCCTGGGTTTTATCGGCCTCGGGGCACAGCAACCGACCGCCGAATGGGGCGCGATGGTCGCCACCGGGCGCAACTACATCCTGGATAACTGGTGGTATTCGACCTTTCCCGGCCTGGCGATCCTGATCACCGCCACCGGTTTCAACCTGCTGGGCGATGGCGTGCGCGATCTGCTCGACCCACGGCAACAGGGGAAATGACCATGCCGACCTCCACCCCCGTATTGGCCATCGACAACCTGAGCCTGGAATTCCCGGCCTACAAGAACAACGTCAAGGCCTTGAATGGCGTCACCCTGCACGTCAATCCCGGCGAAATCGTCGGCGTGGTCGGCGAGTCCGGCTCGGGCAAGTCGGTCACCGCGATGCTCAGCATGCGTCTGCTGCCCGAGCGCAGTTATCGCATTACCGCCGGCAGCTTGAGCATGCTTGATCGCGACATGCTGGCGGCCTCCGAGAAGGAGCTGCTGCAGATCCGCGGCCGCGATGCCGCGATGATTTTCCAGGAGCCGATGACCGCCCTGAACCCGACCCGACGCATCGGCCGGCAAATGCTCGACGTGATCATCCATCACCAGAAGATCAGCGCGGCCGAGGCCCGTCTCAAGGCCATCGCGCTGCTGCATGACATGCATATCGCCAGTCCTGAGCAAGTCCTGGAGAGCTATCCGTTCGAGCTGTCCGGCGGCATGCGCCAGCGGGTGATGATCGCGCTGGCGTTCTCCTGCGAACCGCAACTGCTGATCGCCGACGAACCGACCACCGCCCTCGACGTCACCGTACAACGCCAGGTGCTGTTGCTGCTCAGGGAGAAAGCCCGGCAGAAAGGCACCGCCATTTTGCTGATCACCCATGACATGGCCCTGGTCTCGCAGTTCTGCGACCGGGTTTATGTGATGTACACCGGGGCCGTGGTCGAGCAGGGCCTCACCGCCGAGGTGATGAACAACCCGCAGCACCCTTATACCCAGGGGCTGCTCAGCGGCCTGCCCGAGATGGTCGAGCCAGGGCTGCCACTGATGACCATTCCCGGGCAAGTACCGAACCTGGCCGCCCTGCCCGTCGGCTGCACCTTCGCGGAACGCTGCGCCCACAGCATGCCGATCTGCGCCCAGCGTCCGAGCCTCAACCCCATCAACGGTAATGAGCAACGCAAAAGTGCGTGCTGGTTACCGGTCAAGGAGCTTTCGTGATGAACAGTGCCGTGATTCACGCCGTGACCGACATGGCCCCCGAGATTCTCCGGCTGGACGACGTGCGCGTACGTTTCCCGGTCAGCAACGACTGGCTGGGCCGACCACGGGGTTACGCCCACGCGCTGAACGGTATCGACCTGCAAGTCAGGGCCGGCGAAACCCTGGGTATCGTCGGCGAGTCGGGCTGCGGTAAAAGCACCCTGGCCCAACTGCTGATGGGGTTGGTGGCACCGAGCAGCGGCGCACTGAACTGGGCCGCTCGCACCGACGGCAAAGGCAGCAGCAATGTCCAGATCGTGTTCCAGGACCCGCAATCCTCTCTAGATCCGCGCCTGCCGATCTGGAAAATCATCACCGAGCCGCTGTACGCCCGGGGTCATGCACCGCGTGGGCAAATGCGCGATATCGCGGCCCGGGTCGCGGCTCAGGTGGGCATACGTGCGGAATACCTCGACCGCTTCCCCCATCAGTTTTCCGGTGGCCAGCGCCAGCGGATCGCGATTGCCCGCGCCCTCTCTTCAGACCCGGACATCATTGTCCTCGACGAACCGACCTCCGCCCTGGATATCTCGGTTCAGGCGCAGATCCTCAACCTGCTGGCGGAGCTGCAACGCGTCCGCAACCTGACCTACATCCTGATTTCCCATAACGTGTCGGTCGTGCGGCATATGGCCGACCGGGTGGCGGTGATGTACCTGGGGCAGATCGTCGAACTGGGCAGCGCCGCCCAGGTGCTGGAGCAGCCACGTCACCCCTATACCCGCCTGCTGCTCGAAGCGGTGCCGCGACTCGGCGTGCCCCTGCAGGCGGAACAGGTGGCGGCGCCGACCGAACTGCCGGGGAACCGGCGCCTTCCAGAGGGCTGTTTCTTTCGTGAAAGGTGCAGCTTGTGTACTGCCGGCTGTGAAAAGCCGCAGGCCTTGCTGGGAGAGGAGCCGCAGCGGGTCAGGTGCCATGTGCAAGGCTGACAGGCGTTCGGTTTTCAAAATGTGACGCCGCGCGTTGAGAATGACACTAATGTTCTGTAGGCCATTCGGATTTTTCACGTCACGGACCTCTGGACACCATGAGAAAAACAACAAAGCAGTTGCTGGTTCACGAAATTGCCGACTGGCATCACCGCGGCCTGATCGATGCCGAAGCCCGCAAGCGGCTGAGCGCGCCCTACGAACAACCGGGCCAGCTGTTATCCAACGTCCTGCAATGGCTGGGGATCGGCGCGGTCCTGCTGATCGGCATGGCGGTGCTGGGGGGCTTGAGCCTGTTCAGCCAGTCGGTGACGGTCGGCGCCGTGCTGTTCTTCTTCGCCGGGGCCGGCCTGTGGTGGGGCGGTGTGCGCATGGCCCGCGATCCGGCCCAGCGCACGCCGGTTACCGGTGTGGCGATCCTGACCATCGGCCTGATCCTGATCGGCGCCAGCCTGTTGCTGGGCACTTCAGATAATGACGTGGGTGAGTATGGCAATCTACCGTTGGCGCTGCTGGTCACCGCGCTGCTGAGCGCCCTCACCGCCTACCGTTATCGTCTACGCTGGCCGCTTCTCCTGGGCCTGCTGTGTGCATTCCATGGGCTGGGCGCGTGGGGCCGGTATGTCGGGCACGGCGGTTATTTTTTCGATATCCAGGACCCGCGTTCGATGGCCGTGATTGCCGCGCTGGCGGCGGCATTGGGTCTAGTCCATCAACTGGCCGAGGAGCGCCAATTGCGCCGCTTCTGCGGATTTGGCCGACTGTATGTGATCTTCGGGCTGCTCTACCTCAACTGCTCCCTCTGGTTTCTCAGCCTCGATGACCTGGGCAGCGACACGCGCATATGGACCCTGCTGTTTACCCTGGTAGCCATCGGGCAATTGGTGGTCGGCGCACGCTTCAAGCATCCGAGCTTTACCGGTTTCGCCGTGGTGTTCCTGGGCATCGACCTGTACACCCGCTTTTATGAGTACTCCTGGGACCGCCTGGGCATTGCAACGTTTTTCGCGGTGGCCGGGATCATCGGCCTGTTACTGGGCTGGTCATTTGAACGCATGGCCCTGCGCGTCAAGGGAGCAGCACAATGAGCCCGGATCAGCGTAATCAACAGGTGCACAACGCACTGGATCAATGGCTGCGAGACGGCCAGATCGACATCGACCAGCACGCCCGCATTGGCGAGCGTTATGTACTGACGCGCTGGGACTGGCGCTCGCTGGGCCGCTGGTTCCTGACCTTTGGCGCGATCAGCCTGGCGGCGGGGTTGCTGCTGTTTCTGCGCGAACACCTGGAATTCACCTTGCCGAAACTGGCCGTCAGCCTGGCGCTGGTAACCCTGGGACTGTTTGTTGGCGGGCGCTGGCTGATCGGCAGGCAGCTGAAACTGTTGGGCGGCACCCTTGAGTTGCTCGGTGGTTTTGCCTTGATCGGCACCAGTTTTGTGCTGGGCATGATCTATTCGGACGGTTCGGGCAACTGGCCGGCGCTGCTGCTGGTCGATCTGCTGATACTGCTGGTCCTCAGTTACGCCCTGAACAACGTCTTGCTGTTGACCCTGTGCAGCGTGCTGTTCTTTGTCTGGTTTGGCGGGCGCAGCGGCTATCAGTCCGGCTGGGGCGCCTACTGGTTCGGCATGAACTACCCGCTACGCTTTCTCGGCGCTGCGGTCGCGTTGATCGCGGCGGGCGTGGTGCATCTGCGCGGCGAGGCCGGGTGGCTGGGACGTTATGGCGGCTTTGCCAAGGTGTGGATTTCCTGCGGTTTGTTTGTCGGCGAAATGTCCCTGTGGCTACTGTCGCTGTTTGGCAGCTACGAGCTGATCGATGGCCCCTGGCACCTGGCCGATGCCGGGGAACTGGTGATGTATAACGTGCTCTGGGCGCTGGTCAGCCTGGGGGTTCTCGCGCTGGGGATTCGCTTGCGTTTCGGCATGTTGGTGGGCTATGGCTCGACCTTCTTCATCATCCAGGTCTACACACTGTTCTTCACCCGGATCGCCGAGACCCTGGGTTGGCTGATGAGCTTGCTGATAGCCGGTGGCAGCCTGCTGGCGCTGGTGATCTGGCTGGAGTCCGAGCGGCAGAAACGCCGTGGCACGGCTGCCGAGGCTTGAGGCAGATTCACCCTGCGAGAGCAAAACCCTCGCAGGGTGCCCGGCGTTACCGGATAAACGCCTGCAAGTCGCTGCCTAGAGCCCTGATCGCCACTTTAAAGTCATTGGTGGTGACGGCTTGGCTCGAATTTCTCAGGGTTTCACCAAAGACTTTACGCACCACTTTGGCCACAGTCTGGCCGCTGCTCCCATCGATCAGTTCGGCTTCGATGTAAAGTTCGGTGCTCTGGTCGCGATGGCCCGTGGCGGCAGTCACGCCGCCGACGACGGCGGCGACCGGAACGATTTCATACCAGCGCATGCCTTCGTTCGACGCCGTAACACCAGTGATGGCAGCACGCATGATCAGCGTGCGCGAACCGACAGGCGCAGATTGAGCGTTCGCTACGATCCGGTATTTCTGGCCGAGGACGCTTTTGGCGTTGTTGGTCATGTACGCCTGCAACTCTTCAAGGGTCTTGAGATTGACCCTATCGTCGGGCCGAGGTGCCGGGTAGAGATCCAGTTGCTTGAACGCGACCGTATCGTAGGCGTTCGGGTTCCAGGAGGGGATGACCCAGCGCATCGCCTTCTGGCCGCTGCTGGTAGTAACTTCCTGCAAGTTGTTGTAGTTGGACAAGAAGCCGGAGTACTGCGACTTCTCGGTGATTTTCGAGGTACAGCCACCTAGCAACAGGCTACCGAATGCAACACCTAACAGGCATTTACGGACCGTGTTCATGTGTTCCTCACTTTTGGGTTTGATTGTTCCTTCAGGCAAGCCGACCACGTCATTTGCGAATCAATGTGGCAGGAACGAGTGTAGCCACAGATTGCCGGCGCATCCCCTAAGGGCACCCTATACCCTGATATGTCGACCAGTTGCGCGCGGCGCCAGCAATAATGCTCGCCAACTGCCCGATGGCCTGCTGATGGGCCAGCACCAGGTCCTGTACCTGCGGGCCGGCCGATTGGCGGATGACGCTGCTGCACGTCAGGCTGCGACGTTTCTCGCCGTCGCCGCGCAGGCTGATACTCCAGACCACATCGATCAAGGCGTACCGACCCGGCAGTGAGTCGAAACGTCGGACGTCGGTTTGCAGAGAGAGTGTCGCAAGGCCCTGGGCCTTGGGTAAGCCCGCCAGATCTCGGATACCCAGTTTGAGTTCCATCTGCCCGGCCAGGGCGTCATGGAACTCGTCGGCCAATGGCGCGCTCCAGCGCGAGGTTTCGAGGATCGTCAAGGCTCCGCTGCCCTGGCGAACAACCACTTGTGGCTGGTCGACCTGGACCGGTATGCGCACGGGCAGCATCTCGAACTGGAAGGCTGGCGCGGCTACATTCGTGCGCACTGTGCTATCTGTCGCCGTCGGCACCAGCGTGTAGTATTGGGTCGGCGCCGAGCTGCAGGCCGCCAGGCCCAAGGTGGTGAAAACAGCCAGGAAGCGACGGGTCATAGTGTTCATTCCTGGTCAATGTCCCGAGAGGTGGACGGCGAGGATTGATAGCGATCGGGCTGGTTTTCTTTGAGGCGTCCACGAATCAGTGCCTCGGGGTGCCGCCCCAGGAAATCGGTCAGCACCCGCACCGAGCGAGCAGTACGCTGGAGCTCTTCCATCGTCCGGCCCAACTGCTGGCGCTGCGGTGAGTCTTCGGAAAGGCTGTCATTGGCCGAGGCCACGGTTTTCCGGGTCTCAGCCAGGGTATCGCGCACTTGCGGCAAGACTTCACCATTGACCTTTTTCAGGGTTTTCTGCAGTTCGCCGAGGCTACCATTGAGGTTTCCAGCAATCTGCTCGATCGGCAGCTTGCTGATCTTGTCGACCACGCTTTGCAATTGCTCCTGAAGTTTGTCCAGGCTGCCCGGTATCGTCGGAATCTCCAGCGGCCGTGCCGCCACGTCGAACGTCACAGGTTTCGCACCAGGGTCGAAATCCAGGGCGATGTAGAGTTGTCCGGTGAGCAGGTTGCCGTTCCGGGCCTGCGCCCTGAGCCCTCGCGAGACGAGTTCGGCCATCAATTGCGCACCTTGGGTTTCATCGTCCCCACCCCGAAGCTTCAATATTTTTTCATGGGCCTTACCCAGCCTGTTCGGGTAAATCACGGCCCCTACTAGGGTGGGGAAGTCTTTCTTGACCTCGTCATAATCCAGGTCTACTGACACCACTCGGCCAAGGGTCACCCCGTGAAAATCCACCGGTGCATTGACCACCAGGCCGCGCAGGGGCTGATCGAAACGCATGCGGAAGTAGCGAGGCTCGCCATCGGCGGGCGCCATGGCGGTGTCCTGATCCTTGAACAGCGTAAACCGCGCCCGTTCTTCAGCCTGCTGAGGATTGGGACTGTATTTGGGTTCAACAAAGGCTATCCCTCCGGCGAGAATCGAGGTCACGGACTCAGTGTTCACCTTCAGGCCGTCGGCGCTCAGGCTGATATCAACGCCACTGGCATTCCAGAAGCGCGTATCGCTCGTCACGAATTGGTCGTTTGGCGCGTGGACGAAGATCTCCACCTCGACACCTTTACCGTCCTCCGAGAGTTTGTAGGACACCACCTCGCCAACCGGAATGCGGCGGTAGTAGACGTTGGAGCCGATATCCAGCGAGCCGAGATTGTCGGTGTACAAGGTGTAACGCTTGCCCTTCTGACCGTAGGTGATGGGCGGTGGGGTCTCCAGGCCGATGAAGTCCTTTTTGCTCTTCTCCGATTCACCGGCATCGGCGCCGATGAAAGCGCCGGACAGCAGTGTACCGATCCCCGAGACACCGTTAGCGCCGATGCGCGGGCGCACTACCCAGAACCGCGAGTCATCGGTGGCAAACGACTTGGCGGAGGCGTCCAGGTCAAGGGTGGTCTCGACGTGGCTGCGATCGTCTGCCAAGGCAATCGACGTCACTTTGCCGATCACCACGTTCTTGTATTTGACCTGGGTCTTGTTGACTTCCAGCCCTTCAGCCGTCAGAAAGCTCACGGTGATCTGCGGCCCCGCCTGCCTGGCGTTATGCACCACCATCGACAACCCGATCAGCGCCGCGACAATCGGCACCAGCCACACCAGCGATACGTTGAAGCGCCGACGCTTGACCTCGGGGCTGCCTGGAACCGGCGTATCGGCAGAACTTGGGTAGTCAGGCATTTTCAACCTCTGCGTCCCAGATAAGCCGGGGATCAAAACTCATGGCGGCGAACATCGTCAGTACCACCACCAGGCCAAAGAACAGGATGCCCATCCTCGGATCGATGGTACTCAGAGAACGAAACTGCACCAGGGCGGCGATCAGGGCCACCACCAGCACATCAAGCATGGACCAGTAACCCACCACTTCGATCAACCGATAGAGTTTGGAGCGCTCACGCATGGCCCAGCGACTGCGGCGTTGACAGGTAATCAGCAGCGTACCCAGCACCAGAAACTTCATGCACGGCACCGCCACGCTGGCAATGAAGATCAACAGCGCCAGGTCCCACTCGCCGGCCTGCCAGAACTCCATGATCCCGCTGAAGATGGTGTTTTCACTGCCACTGCCAAAGATGTCGGTGTACATCACCGGCATCAGGTTGGCCGGGATGTAGCAGATCATGCTGGCCAGCAGCAGTGCCCAGGTGCGGGCCAGGCTATCGGGTTTGCGCCGATGCAGCCGGGCGTCACAGCGCGAGCAGCTCGCGTCCGCCAATGGGCAGGCCTGCCCGCAGGTGTGACACAGGGCCAGATTCATTTCACTGGCATAGGGCGGCATGCTCACGGAATAACGCCCTCCAGGTCTTGCCACAGCCGACGGATACCTTTGCCCGAAATCAGGATGATCAACACCGTCAGCATGGCCAGTGCCCACAACCCGAGTCCCGGATGCACATCGAGCATGCCGGCCAGTTTGATGATGGCCACCAGAATCCCCAGCAAACACACTTCGAGCATGCTCCAGGGACGCAATTGCTCCAGGGTTCGCATACAGATCTTGAAGCCGGGAGCCGCACGCCCGACCAGGGCAAAACTGAGTACCCAGCACAACAAGATGATTTGCAGCATGGGCGCAAGGATGATCGCCAGTCCCGCCACGGCCGCTATTACGCTGATTTGTCCCTGTGCCAGGGCTTCCACGGACTGCCACAGCGTCGCCTGGTTACTCAGGCCTTGCAGGCTGATGGAGATCACCGGAAACGCGTTGGCGAAAACGAAAAGCAGCGCCGCGCTGATGGACAGCGCGAGGAGTTGTTGAAGGCTGAGTTGGCCGCCACGGGCCAGAATGGCAGAACAACGGACACAACGCGCAGTCTGCCCTTTGGCCAGCGGTACGGCTGTGTACACCGAATCGCAATGCTCGCAGATGATCCAGGCTGGAGAAGAGATCATAGGCTCGTCCGTGGCTTACAGAGGATTCATTCCCACGAGCCGGACAAGATCGCCAGGCTCAAGGGACGAGTTTCTTGTGGGATCAAATCATCATAGAAGCCCGGATCGAAACCGGTTGCTATTTGACGCATAAAATCAACGGTCCCGCTCCAAAGCACCCACAGCGGACACCGGTGTTACTGGTGGTGCGCAACTCTGACCAGCGCGCCGCGTGTGTTAGTCTGAATCGATGACAGATGAAACTCGGCCGGTCAGAGAAGTACAGGGCAAACTTGGCTCGACTCACAGCGCCTTGTACGCCCCTCATTCAGCCCTCACCGGCTGCATCCGAGCCTATCTATCGCGCAGCACCCGCGAAATCGCCGCCCTGACTCCCGAGGAGCGTCGCAATCACTTCCCACCCACCTCTACCTGCGTCATCGTTTGGGTTATCCGCGGGCAGGATTCTCGCGTGCCCGACAAATGCACGTCCTTGCCCGTTGTATTTTCAGGCCCACACACGCGCCCCTCGTTCAGCGACAACGGAAACGAGGTTCATTTCTTCACGCTGCTGATCTATCCCGATGCCATACAGGCACTCACCGGCCTGGAGATCAGGCCGCACATCAACTGTTACAGCCCGTTCGCCTCACTGTTCGATTCAGACTGGCAGGACATGGCACACGCGGTACTGACGGCCTCGGATGATGGGGCGCGGGTCAGGTTGATCGAGGAATTCCTGGGGCCGCGCTGGGCGGCGGCCCAATCGGCGACAGCCACGCAGAACCACGACTCAGTGACTACCGCGCCCCCTTACTCGGCGGCAATGGCCCGTGCACATCGCCTGGCAGCCTGGTCCAGCGATGTGGCCCTGCGCGCAACCGTTCAAGGCCGAGGCCAGAGCGAACGACAGGTCGACAGGCGGATCAAGAGCTGGACCGGCCAGACGCTACGGCAACTGCGTGGCCTGGGTCGGATCGAAGAAGTGCTACTGGCGGCGAATCCAGTCGCATCGGGTGTCGCGCCAGCATGGTCCAAGCTGGCTGCTGACAGCGGTTTCTCCGATCAACCCCATCTGTGCCGAGAGTTCCGACGCTACACCGGATTCAGTCCGGATGAATTGAAACGCTGCCTGGACCATGAAAGCTTCTGGGTCTACCGCATCTGGGCTTAGGCCCCCTCCAGTTTGTCCGAAACATTCAATACGGCGCCGGATTGCACGGATATATTCGAGGTCTGTTCCACTCCGAGGCGAATCGGCCGCCCAATAAAATGACACTTCGATTTCATACCGTCTGTACATGGGTTTGTGCATTGTGCCTGGCACTGGCCCTGATCTGGATGTGGGTGCCAGAACTTCTGCTGCAAAGCTGGAATGTCGGCTACACCGAGGCAACCGGTTTGGTGGCGCGGCGCTCGGCCGCACTATTCCTGGGCATCGCCCTGATGCTGGCGCGGTTGCGCAGCGCCCCGCCCTCAGTTGCCAGAACGGCGGTAGCCGATGGCTTCGCCGTGACCGGCGGCGTCCTGGCGGTGTTGGGTGTGGGGGAACTGTGGGCGGGTCATGCGGGGCCGGGTATCTTGTCGGCCGTGCTGGTGGAGCTCATTACCGCCTGGGCGCTCGCGTCCAGCGTTCGACACAAACCTGCCCCCAGGTCTGAGGAGCCGTAGCCTGCCAGGTATCACGTCCAGAGCTGACGCTGGGGCGCATCCCGGCAGGGCCGACTGACAACCGCCAGCCCTGCCGCTGATATACCGAGAGTGTTATTGATCATCCTCACGCCGTGGCAACGGCGGCCGGTACTCATTGGCCTCTTCGGCATCGGGCGCTTGCATGGAGCTGGCGGGCATGAACACATGGGTCAGCAGCTCGCGGGCATCGACGTCGAGCACCCCAGGCACCGCGCGGACCCGATCAATGACCTGCTCGCACTGGCGATGGGTCAGCACCCGGCCGCTCAACGACACCGTACCGGCATGGGTTTTCACATGGATATGCAGGCTTTGCGCGGAGTCCGCCATGGCCAGGGCGGATTTGACCCGGGCGGTGGTCCACGTGTCGTGCACGGCCATGCCCAGATCGTGGGAGTAATGCTGCAAGGAATGGTTTTTCATGGCAGAACCCTCTGTCGAGTCTTCAGACGTACTGTTCATACCCGGGGCGCGGCTGTGGAGTACGCGCCACCGCCACACAGACGCTGATTAATTATAGTGCGCTCTGCCCAAAAGCGACGGCAGGCGCCCGGCGGCACCCCATCCAACCCCTACTCGGAACGCGACTGAGCCCGGGCCCGCCGGAAGGCATGGGGCGATTCCCCCGTCCAGCGCTTGAACGCATGGATAAAGCTGGCGGATTCCGAATACCCCAACGTCTCGGCAATCTGCTCGATCTGCAGACGCGAGCCCGTCAACAAACGTTCGGCCATGGCCTGGCGCACTTCGTCGCACAAGCCGAGATAGGTCGCGCCCTCCTCCTGCAAGCGGCGCCGCAAGGTCCGCACCGACATGCACAAAGTGATAGCCAGTGGCCCCATCGCCGGCATGGCGGCCGGCTGCGCGGCCAGCAACTCGCGCACCCGCCCGGCCAACCCGGCGCTCTTCGGCCCGACCGGCAAACCTCGGCGACACTGGTCATGGGCGATATGCAGCGCCAGGGGATCGGCCAACGCCAGCAGGATATCCGCGTCGGCCTGGCTGAAGACCAGGGCGCTTTTCGGCGCATTGAAGCGCGGCCGTACACCGGTGAATTGCTGATAGAGCGCCACATCGGCCGGCTCGGCAAAGCTGAACTCGATGGCCCGAGGGATCGCCGTGCGTCCGAGCAGATCGCTGGCGATCCTCAATCCGGCGACAAAGGAGCGCTCGACGATGAACGGGCGCAAATCCAGGGGGATATCGCTCTCTTCGCATTCGATCCGCAGGTCCGTCGCCTGGGCGTCGACCACCACGCGCACCAGGCTGGCATTCAACTCCGAGTAATACGGAATCAGTGAAAAGGCATCGCGCAACGTGGAACTGCTGACCAGGGCAAAGCCCAGCGCGGCCAGTGAAGTGAAGCGGTAGCGCGAACCCACTTCCAGGCCCAGGCCTGTGACGCACCCACAGTGCTTGAGCAGGTTACGGATCAGGCGAAATTCCTGCTCGAAGGAAACCAGATGGGTCGGGGCTTCCAGGTCCGCGGGCTCAAGTCCGGAGCCGGCAAGAAAGTCCACGGTCGACAGGCCACGTTCACCACCGACCTTGGCCATGATCACCGCGCTGCTGATGCTACGCTGTTGATTATTCACTCGCGCGTCGACTCCGCCGAAAGGAACCCAAGGTCGATCACAGTGCACTCCCTATCAATAATATGGCCGAACAGATCATGTTCACCCCAGACGCCATCTCTAGACTATTGCTAACGCAAGACCGCGCAACACTCGCCCGCTTCGATCCGGACACTAACCGTCAGCGGCGCTCTCCATTTTGCCCATTTGACCAGAAGCCTCGACCGAGATGAACACCCGCCCTCCCCGCATCCCCCGTCCGGACAGACGCCTGCCAGGCAGCGCAAAAGTGCTGGCCGGCGCACAGGCCTGCCTGGCACTGGCCGGCTGCAAGCAACCGCCGTCGATCAGCGTGGTCGGTGCGTATTTCCCGGACTGGCTGTTTTGCGCGATCGCCGGCGTGCTGCTGACCCTTCTGGTCAGGGCCGTGCTGCTCAGGACACAGCGTACCCCATGGTTACAGCCATGGGTGCTGAGCTACCCACTGCTGGCCCTGGTTTTTTCGCTGTTGAGCTGGCTGGTCTTTTTCTAACCCGGGCGTTTCCCCATGCAAACACATTCGTCATCACAGGTTCCTCGTCGACTGCTCATTGCCGCCCTCTGCATCGCCGCCCTGGGCCTGCTGCTCTGGGTGATCGCCCGGCTGGATGCGCAACCGCGCACCGACGACGCCTACGCCTATGCCGATACCGTCAATGTCACCCCGCAGGTCAGCGGGCGCATCGTCGAGTTGCCGGTGCGGGAAAACCAGCAGGTCCATCAGGGCGATGTGCTGATGCGCATCGATCCACGGCCCTACCAGGCGGCACTGGACGAGGCCAAGGCGTCGCTGGTGGAGCTGGATCGGCAGATCGGCCTGAACGAACGGCAGATCGCCGCCCAACGCTTGAACGCCGAGGCCGCCCATGCCGAAATCGAGCGGGTCCAGGCCCAGGCCAAGCAAAGCGGCGACACCCTCAGGCGCCAGGAAGCCCTGCTGTCCCACGGTTATATCTCCGCGGAAGCCATCGACCAGTCGCGAACGTCCAGGCTCAGCGCCTTGTCGCAACTCAATGTCAGCCAACTGCAAGCGCGCCAGGCCAGCACCGCGGTCAGCGGCGTCGATGCCCAGGTGGCCCATCGGGCGGTGATTGAAGCGCAGATCGCCCGGGCGGCACTGAACGTCGAGTACAGCACTGTTCGCGCGCCGTTCGACGGCCGTGTGGTCGGCCTCAAGACCACCGCCGGCCAGTTCGCCTCGGCAGGCCAGTCGGTGTTCAGCCTGATCGACACCGGGCATTGGTTCGTGGTCGCGAATTTTCGCGAAACCGAGCTGAAAAATATTCGCCCGGGCGACGCCTCCACCGTCTACCTGATGAGCGATACCCGTCGGACATTCAGCGGCAATGTCGACTCGATCGGCTTTGGCGTATTTCCGGACGATGGCGGGAGTGATGTCAACGGCTTGCCCAAGGTCGCGCGGTCGATCAACTGGGTCCGGGTTTCACAACGTTTTCCGGTGCGCATCCGGGTCAATGGCTCGGACCTGCAGCCGTTTCGCCTTGGGGCGTCGGCGGTGGCGGTCATCAACACCGGTAACAGCCCGACGCCCGCCTCGACGACCCCGACGCCATGAAGGGAGAAGCGCAGGGACAATCGTTATGGGACATTTTCAAGGAAGAAATGAGCGATCACCCTGGCCGAGTGAACGCGGTCCTTCGTCATCTGCTCGCCTGCACGATCGTCATCCTGATCGCCATGAGCTTGCAGGTGCCGTTGCTGTCGATCTCCCTGGTGCTGGTGTTCTTCGTGAGCCAGCCGAGCGTGGCCCTGACCCGGATGCTCGGCACGCTGTTTGTCGTCAGCACCACGCTGGCCGTGGGCGTGGCGATCCTGTTGCTCAAATTCAGCTTCGACTATCCCCTGCTGCGCATCACCGGCGCCAGCCTGGTGTTTTTCGCCAGCGTGTTTTTCATGCGCACTTGTCGGCTCAGCCCCTTGTTTTTCGTGATGGCCCTGATAACCATCTATATCCAGAGCCAGGTCGACCTCAATAACGATCCCGAAGCCCTGACCCGGGCCTGCCTCTGGGCCTGGATCGCGATTGTCTATCCGACGCTGGTGACCGTGGCGGTCAACACCCTGCTGCTACCGGCACCGCCGCCACCCGGTGAAGCGGCATCGGCCCCCAAGCCACCGCTGCTGGTGGCCGATGCCTTTGAAAACCCGGTCTATCTGCAGTTCGCCTTCAAGACCCTGCTCGCCGCGCTGGTGTGCTACCTGCTGTACACGGCGGTCGACTGGCCGGGTATCCACACCGCCATGCTCACCTGCCTGATCACGGCCATGCCGAGCCTGGAAAAAACCCTGCACAAAGGCCTGTTGCGCATCCTCGGCTGCCTGGTCGGCAGCGCCCTGGCCCTGATGTGCATGGTCTGGGTGGTGCCGCAGATCGACAGCATCGTCGGCCTGTTGCTGATGAGCCTGCCGGTGCTGGGCCTGGCCGCCTGGGTCAGCGCCGGTTCGCCGCGCAGCAGCTATGCCGGGATCCAGATCGTGTTCGGCTTCGCCCTGGCGCTGCTGGCCGACTTTGCGCCGATGACCAATCTGAGCGAAATCCGCGATCGGCTGGTGGGCATATTGCTGGGGGTCATCGTGACAGCCCTGATTCATGCCGGGTTGTGGCCGGAGTCCGCGAAAGCCTGAGGCCACAACACACAATACCGCACCAATAGTATGATACGCTTTGCCCTATCAACAGCATTCCTCTGAGGCTGAATCATGGGAACCGTGCGTAAAACCATCACTGTGACCGACAAGCAAGACAGCTGGATCAAAGCGCAGATCGACGCGGGTCACTATACCAATGACAGCGAATACATCCGCGACCTGATCAGGCGTGAGCAGGAACGCAGTGCCGAACTTGAAGCTATTCGCACTGCGCTGATGGACGGTGAGGCCAGCGGCGAGCCACGCCCGTTCGACGCTGATGCATTCAAGCGGAGAATGTTGACCACGCATGGCTGAATATCGTCTTACACCCGCTGCCGAACGCGATCTTGAAGTGATCTGGACTTACACCGTTCAACAATGGGGCATCGACCAGGCCAGTCGCTATACAGATCTCATGACAACCGCCTTTGCAGAATTGGCGCAATCACCCAAGACAGCCCAGGCCTGTGATCACATCCGGCCAGGCTATCGCCGCAGCAACGCTGGACGGCACATGATCTACCTGCGTATCACCGCTTATGGGATCGTGATCGTTCGTATCTTGCATGATCGAATGGATGCGCCGCGCTATCTGTGAATGTCAGCCCCTTCGTCGAAGCTCCGTGGGCGACAGGAAACACAGCAGCATTGGCCCCAACCCCTGAAATAGTGCGGCCTCTCCCCTCTGCGGCAGATTGCCGCTGGCCTTTGCCCGCCGTGCTCGACGTGGCAAGATCACAGCCCTCTTCCTGCCCCTGACCGGGAACCCACGTGCCCCGCACTCGAACCCAGCAGCGATTCGCAACCTGGATGGCCATGCTGGCCCTGGGTCTGCTGCTGTTCGTGCCGACGATTTCCCGTACCGTCCAGGCCCTCGAGCACCAGCCACCAAGTGGCATCGAGTGCCCCGCACATGCCATGGACATGTCCCACCCTTCGGGCGGGCACGAGCATAACGGCGCCCACGAGACGCTCGACGCCTGTGGCTACTGCTCGCTGTTTCACGACAGCCCGGCCCTGCTCTGGGCCGTGGCGGTACTGCCGCCGCTGGTGCCGGCCACCCCCACCCTTGTTTCCTGCAAAACACCCAGCCCGGCCTATCAATGGCCGCTGGACCTGTGTCCGCGCGGGCCGCCCCAGGCCTGATCCAGGCAGTTCCCGAACAACAAACCATCCGCTGAACACCGCGAGCGCCCTGGCGCCCGTGGTTTTTCCGCGTGTTTTGTCGCCCTGAATCACGGATCCATACCGATGCCCATGACTCCCCAGCAACGCGCCCTCCGCGCGTTGAAGCGTCCGGCCACCCTTTTGCCGGCTGGACGCCTGTCAACCCTGAACCACGCCCTGCTCTCGGCTCTGGCCAGCGGCCTGGTGCTGCTGCCGACCGCCCTGCCGGTACGCGCCGACACCCCGGCGCCGAGCACCAGCAGTGCCGACGCCAACCCCATCGTCCTCGGCAATGTCACGGTGACCGCCGACGACCAGGTACAGCCGCTGCCCCACGCCATCGCCAGCGCCCCGGCGGTGGTGGAAAGCCGCAGCGCCGAGCAGATCCAGGACAGCGTCAACCTGATGACCTCGGCCGAGGCCCTGAAATACCTGCCGAGCCTCGAAGTGCGCGAACGCTATATCGGCGACCGCAACGGCATCGTCTCCACCCGCACCACCGGGACTGTCTCCAGCGCCCAGTCGCTGGTCTACGCCGACGACCTGCTGCTCTCCAACCTGCTGGGCAACAGCTACAGCTTCCCGCCGCGTTGGGGCCTGGTCTCGCCCAGCGAGATTTCCCGGGTCGACGTCATGTACGGGCCGTTCAGCGCGCTTTACCCGGGCAACTCCCTGGGCGGCGTGGTCACCCTGGAAACCCGCATGCCGACCCGCCCGGAATTCCACGCGGCGATCACCGGCGCGCAACAGGACTTCAAGCTCTACGGCACCCACGAGAACTACAACAGCGGCAACGTCAGCCTGGCCGGCGGCAACCGCGTCGGGCCGTTTTCGGCCTGGGTCTCCTACGATCATCTCGATGCCCGGGGCCAGCCGATGAGCTTTGCCACCTCCAGCCTCTCGAGCAGGAGCGCCGCGGCCTCGGCCACCCGCGTCAGCGGCGCGCAGCAGGACACCGACCAGAACGGCAACCCGCGCCTGGTGTTCGGCGGCTATTCCATCGACCACAGCGTCCAGGACCAGGGCAAGCTCAAGCTTGGCTGGGACATCAACCCGGACGTCACCGCGATCTACACCCTGGGTTTGTGGGCCGATGAGTCCCATACCAGCGTCGACAGCTACCTGAAGAACAGCGCCGGCCAGACCTTCTACAACGGCCCGGTGAATATCGGCGGCAAGGCCTACACGGTGTCCGGCCTCAACCCCGGCAGCACCGACGAGCTGCATATCCTCAATGCCCTGTCGGTGGGCAGCGATACCCGGGGCCCGTTCGACTGGCATGCCGCCTACAGCAACTACCAGTACCTCAACGAAGAATCGCGCTCGGCTTCCAACTATGGCCAGACCTCGGCCGGCACCCGCCAGGTGCAAGACGGTACCGGTTGGCAGACCGGCGAGCTGCGCGGGATCTGGCGTCCGCAACCGTTGTTCGGCCAAGCCCATGAAGTCACCTTCGGCTATCACATCGATGACTACCTGCTGAAGCAGGACACCTACCAGGTCAGCGACTGGCAGAACGGCAATGGCGGAGCGAAGAGCGCGGCCTCCGGCGGCGAGACCCGCACCCAGGCACTGTACCTGCAGGACGTCTGGAAACTGGCGCCGCGCTGGACCCTGACCCTCGGTGGCCGTGAGGAATACTGGCAAGCCTTCGACGGCTTCAACCTCAACACCGCGACCACCCCGGCCCAGGTCAGCTACCCCGACCAGCGTCGCCACAACTTCTCGCCCAAGGCGGCGCTGGCCTTCGACATCACTCCGGAACTGCAAACACGCTTGTCCTACGGCCGCGCGGTGCGCTACCCGACGGTGACCGAGCTGTTCCAGCAGGTCACCAGCGGCAACCAACTGGTGCAGAACAACCCCAACCTCAAACCCGAGGACGTGCAATCCTACGACTGGACCACGCAGTACAGCTGGAGCCAGTACCAGATGCGCGTCTCGCTGTTCCAGGAGAATCGCCGCAACGCCCTGTTCTCGCAGACCGACACCACGGTCAGCCCCAACCTGACCCAGGTCGAGAATATCGACCGCGCACGTATCCGTGGCGTGGAAACCGCCCTCGATGCCCACGACGCCGGCCTCGACGGACTGGACCTGTCGGGCAGCCTCACCTATGCCGAATCCGAGGTGCAGCAGGACAGCCTGGCGCCGGCCGCCGAAGGCAAGGAGTTCCCGCGTATCCCGCGCTGGCGCAGCCGGATCTCGGCGGTCTACCACCAGAACGCGCAGCTGACCTACGCCCTCGGCTACCGCTACTCCAGCGGCGCCTACAGCACCCTGCTGAACACCGACAGCAACCATGACACCTATGGCGGCATCAGCAGCTACAGCGTGTTCGACATCAAGGCCAGCTACAAGATCGACGCGCACCTGACGGCCTCGGCCGGCGTCGACAACCTGGGCAATGAAAAGTACTTCGTCAGCCCGCATCCCTATCAGCAGCGCACCGCCTTCCTGGGGCTCAACTATGACTATTGATCCGGCACTGCACGACGCCATTCACCAGAGCGGGAGCCACGCCCCATGACCACGCTCACAACGGCCAACAAGCGCGCAGGGCTCTATCGGCTGATCTGGCGCTGGCATTTCTATGCCGGCCTGTTCTGCATTCCCTTTGTCCTCGCCCTGTCGCTGAGCGGTTCGATCTACCTGTTCCGTCCGCAGATCGACGCGTTGCTCGACAGCCCCTACAACCACGTCCAGGCCGATGCGTCACGGAGGCCGATCAGTGAACAGATACAAGCGGCCCTGGCGTTGGTGCCCGGCAGCGTAGTCAACGCCTATCAACTGCCGGACGGCCCGACCGAGGCCGTGCAGATCCTGGTGGGTAAAGGCGATGCGTTGCAGCGGGTCTATATCGACCCGGTGACGGCCAAGGTGGTGCACCAGGTGGCGGATGACGAGCGCTTCACCCGCCAGCTGTTCCACTTGCACGGTGAATTGCTGATGGGCGGCCTGGGTTCGGCGCTGGTGGAACTGGCCGCCGGCTGGACCATTGTCATGCTGCTTTCCGGGCTCTATCTCTGGTGGCCGAAAGGCGGTCGCCTGGCCGGGGTCATCTATCCGCGACTGGGCCAACGTGGCCGGCTGTTCTGGCGGGACCTGCATGCGGTGGTCGGCTTCTGGATCTCGCTGTTCGCGGTCCTGCTGATCCTCAGCGGCCTGCCCTGGGCGACCGTTTGGGGCGGCGCCCTCAAGGAAGTGCGGCAGTGGGCCGCGAGCCACGCCGTGGAACAGGACTGGACCACCGGCCGGGCTTCGGAAATGGCCCAGCGGCGGGCGATGAACATGCCCATGACCGACGAGCACGCCAATATGCCTGGCATGCACCACGATATGCCGATACCGACGAGCCCCCCCATCGCTCCGGACTACAGCCCGCTGGAGCGCCTGGTGCCAATGGTCCAGGCGCTACACCTGCCGTCGCCGGTTCTGATCACCCCGCCCTCGGCACAGTCACCCAAATGGACCGCCCGCTCCGACGCTGCGAACCGCCCACAGCGGGTCAACCTGACGCTAGACCCGGTCGGCGGCACGGTGCTCAAGCGTGTCGACTTCAGCCAGCGTCCCCTGCTCGACCGTGTCATCGGCTACGGCGTGGCGGTCCACGAAGGCCAACTGTTCGGCCTGGCCAACCAGTTGCTCGGCCTGCTCACCACCTTCGGCCTGATGACCCTGTCCCTCAGCGCCCTGGTGCTCTGGTGGCGCCGACGCCCCCAGGGCGCCCTCGGCGCACCGCCGGCCCTGGCCGAAAGCCGTTATCCGGCCGTCATGCTCGGTGTGCTGGTGCTGCTCGGCCTGTACCTGCCCTTGCTCGGCGCCTCCATGCTGATGCTATGGCTGCTGGAGCGTTGCCTGCTGTCACGGGTCAGGCCGCTGCGCAACTTCCTCGGCCTGGCCGCCGGATAAGGCCTAGGCCCGGGGCGCCGGCCAGTTGTCGGGGATCACCGCAATCACGTCGATCTCCATCAGCCATTGCGGCTGGCCAAGCCCCGAGATCACCAGGCCGGTGGAGATCGGGAACACCCCCTTGAGCCATTTGCCGACCACCTGGTACACCGGCTCGCGGTAACGCGGGTCGATGATATAGGTGGTGGTCTTGACGATATGAGAGAGGTCCGAGCCGGCCTCTTCCAGCAGTTGCTTGACGTTTTTCATCGCCTGCTCGGCCTGCGCCCCGGGGTCGCCGAGCCCCACCAGATTGCCGTCGAAATCGGTGCCGATCTGGCCACGGACATACACCGTGTTGCCCGCCCGCACGGCCTGGCACAGGTCATTGTCCAGCGACTGGTTCGGGTAGGTGTCCTTGGTGTTGAACATGCGGATACGCGTATGGGTGGGCGTGGACATTGATAACTCCTCGAAAGAAAGACAACGCCGCACAGCGCAGTGCGGCGGGCGGACATCAAGCGCTGACGGCGGACCGGGTCACTGAGGGGCTGGCAGCGGCCATATCCGCCTCACGCTGGGCGGCATCGCGATAGGTGAGGTACTGGCGCTGGATGGCAATCTGATCGGCGATGTATTTGGCATCGTGCCAAACACCCCAGATAAACGACGAACCCCGGCGTGACTGCCACGGCAGCCCGAGAAAGTAGATCCCCGACTCGCTGGACACACCGCGCTGATGGCGTGGCTTGCCCTTGTCGTCGAAGGCATCGACCTTCATCCAGCTGTAATCGGTGGCAAAGCCGGTGGCCCAGATAATCGTGGTGATGCCCGCTTCGGCCAGATCGAGTTGGAGGATCGGCCGGGTCACACACTCGGGATCCGGGAAGGTGCGACGGGCCTCCGGGTCCGGCGGCAGGTCCAGGCCATTGCGCTCTATATAGGCGTCAGCGGCATTGAGCAGCGCGAGATAATTCTCGTCGCCCCGGTCCAGATTGTCCGCCAGGTCGGCCTGGAAGCTGACCACACCATTATCGAACGACCGGGTCAGCCCCACCAGTTTCAGGCCGCGTTGGGCCAGCTCGCGGAAGTCCACCGTGCGCCCGCCGTCGGCGCCGCTGACGGCAATGGTCACGTGCTCCCTACCCGGCTTCATGGCCGCCGCATCCCATTCGCCGAGCACTCCCAGCCACCAGCAGAAATCACGCTGGCGATAGGCCCGTGGAGGCCGGTCGTGCTGGCCCACCGAGAGGTACACGGTGCGGCCGCCGCGTTGCAGCTCATCGGCGATCTGCGTCCCCGAAGAACCGGCACCCACCACCAGCACGGCGCCCGCGGGCAATTGCTGGGGATTGCGGTACTGCGCGGAGTGGATCTGGTTGAGGCCGGGGTCCCGGGGCGCAATCGCCGGAATCACCGGGCGCTGGAACGGCCCGGTGGCCACCACCACGCGACGGGTCTGGATCACGCCCTCGGAGGTTTCCACGGTGAAGCCCGGCCGGCCGCTATTGCGCTCGACCTTTTTCACTTCCACACCGGTGCGGATCGGCGCATTGAACTTGCGGGCATAGGCCTCGAAATAATCCGCCACCCGCTCTTTCGGGGCGAAGGCATCCGGACTGAGATCATCGAACTCCAGGCCTGGAAAACGATCGTGCCAGGCCGGCCCATTGGCCACCAGCGAATCCCAGCGGCCGCTGCGCCAGGCTTCGGCAATACGATTGCGTTCGAGCACCAGGTGCGGCACGCCGAGTTTGCTCAGATGCTCGCTCATGGCCACGCCGGCCTGGCCGGCGCCCACAACAAGCGTATCGATTTCAATGATTCCAGCTGTCATGCCTGTGTCCTTCTCGAAGGCGAGTGTGCAGGCATTCTGTGCAGATACAGGGAATAGCGAAATTATGATTTTTGTCGTCGCAAGGCAGGAAAAAACTAGGCCTGGGGGGAAACCTCAGGCCGGCGCTGGAGTGGCCCCCTCCTGTTGGACCAGCATGCCGTGGCACATCAGCCCCAGGACACTGCGCATGTGCCGGGCGTGGGCCTCACGGTCCGGGGTCGGTTCAGTGGCCAGGCGGATAAAGGCGACATTGGCGTACTGGTTGAACAGTGTCGCCGCCACCTCGATATCCACGCTGTCGCGCACTTTGCCCAGGCGTTGAAAGTGCACCAGCAGCGCTTTGGTTTCCTCGATGACCGCGCTGTTCCACGGCTGCAAGGCCTGGGACAGCTCGCCGGTAAACAGCGACGGCGCCAGCTCCCGCCACAGGGAAGCGGGCATGGCCTGCAACTGATAATGGGTCATCAGCCCTTCAAGCTCGCACAAGGCCTCCAGCGGGTCGCTGTTGTCATCGAGATGGGCGCGCGCCTCGCGCATCGCCTGCTCGTCGGGGGCCTTGAGCAAGGCCACGAGAATCTCCTGCTTGCCGCCGAAATAATTCACCACCGTAGGTGCCGAGACCCCGGCCTGGTTGGCGATCTGCTCCAGACTGGTAGCGGCGAAACCGTTGGCCTTGAACAGCAGCAGCGCGGCCTCGGCGATCACTTGCCGGCGCTGTTCCTTTTGCCGCTCTCTGAGTCCGCTCATGTAGGTCCTGAGGTGATTTTTCGTAGGTCCAAGCCTACTGAAATAGTTTTCCACCAACAAATATTTTCTTTACAAAAATATTTTTAAGTGCCAAATATTATTTAGCCACCCCACCCCAAGGAGATAGTCCATGTCCGCCGAACTCGACCCCAATCGCAGCACCCGCGACTACCAGGCGTCCGATGCCGCCCACCACATCCATGCGTTCGTCGACCAGAAAGCGCTCAATGCGCAAGGCCCGCGGGTGATGGTCGGCGGCGACCGCCTGACGCTCTGGGACAACGATGGCCAGCGCTACCTGGACGGCATGTCGGGCCTGTGGTGCACCCACCTCGGTTATGGCCGCAAGGACCTGGCCGCCGCTGCCCACGCGCAGCTGGAACAACTGCCCTATTACAATATGTTCTTCCACACCACCCACCCGGCGGTGATCGAACTCTCCGAGCTGCTGTTCAGCCTGTTGCCGTCCCACTATAGCCACGCCATCTATACCAACTCCGGCTCAGAGGCCAATGAGGTGCTGATCCGCACGGTGCGCCGGTTCTGGCAGGTGATGGGCAAGCCGGAGAAAAAAGTCATGATCGGCCGCTGGAACGGCTACCACGGCTCGACCCTGGCGGCGACCGCCCTGGGCGGCATGAAGTTCATGCATGAAATGGGCGGCACCATCCCGGATGTGGCGCACATCGACGAGCCCTACTGGTTCGCCCACGATGGCGATCTGAGCCCGGAGGCATTTGGCCTGCGCGCGGCCCGCCAGTTGGAAGAGAAAATCCTCGAACTGGGGGCCGACAAGGTCGCCGCCTTTGTCGCCGAGCCCTTCCAGGGTGCCGGCGGCATGATCATTCCCCCCGCCACCTATTGGCCGGAAATCCAGCGCATCTGCCGTCAGTACGACGTGCTGCTGTGCGCCGACGAAGTCATCGGCGGCTTTGGCCGAACCGGCGAATGGTTCGCCCACCAGACGTTCGGCTTCGAGCCCGACACGCTGTCGATTGCCAAGGGCCTGACCTCGGGCTACATCCCCATGGGTGGCCTGATCCTGTCGCGGCGCATGGCCGAAGCCCTGGTGGAAAAAGGCGGTGTTTTCGCCCACGGGCTGACCTACTCCGGCCACCCGGTGGCGGCGGCAGTGGCCATTGCCAACTTGAAGGCCTTGCGTGATGAAGGCGTGGTGCAGCAGGTGAAAACCGACACCGGGCCTTATCTGCAGAACTGCTTGCGGGAAGTGTTCGGCGAGCATCCGCTGGTAGGCGAGATCCAGGGCGTCGGCCTGGTCGCCGCGCTGCAGTTCGCCGAAGACAAGGCCAGTCGCAAGCGCTTTGCCAACGAGAACGAGATCGCCTGGCGCTGCCGCACCATCGGTTTCGAGGAAGGCCTGATCATCCGCTCGACCCTGGGCCGCATGATCATGGCGCCGGCCCTGATCGCCACGCGGGCGGAGCTGGACGAACTGGTGGACAAGACTCGCATCGCGGTCGATCGCACAGCCCGCGAGTACGGCCGCCTGTAACGCCCGACGCCCACTGACAAGTTTTTACTTAACCAAGCGCCATAAAAAACCTCGTTTCGCCCGCTGCCGCTGATGGACAGAATGCAGTCATACCCAATCCCCGCCCGGGCAGCCTCTGCGCAGGCTGTCCGGGGCGCGGATGGCGACTCTGGACGGAAACAGGATCACCCCACCATGACGTTTTCAATCGTCGCCCGTTGTGCCGAAACAGGCCAATTGGGCATAGCCATCAGTTCATCCAGCATTGCCGTCGGCGCCCGCTGCCCCTGGCTGCGCCCCAGCGTGGGGGCGGTCGCCACCCAGAACATCACCCTCCCCGCCCTCGGCCCTCAGGTGCTCGACCAACTGGAACTCGGGCTGTCGCCCGCGCAAGCCCTGGACAAGGCGCTGACCCGCAACGGCTACAGTCAATTCAGGCAGTTGACCGCCATCGATCACCTGGGCAACACCGCGCACTTCAGTGGCGGCGAAACCCTGGGCTGCCACAATGCGCTGTCCGGCGAGCAGTGCGTGGCCGCCGGAAACATGCTGGCGAACCCGGGGGTGATCGAAGCCCTGGTGTACACCTTCGAAACCAGCGGCGGGCAACTCGCCGACCGCCTGGTCGCCGCCATGCAAGCCGCGGTGGCGGCCGGTGGCGAAGCAGGACCCGTGCATTCGGCGGCCATGGTGGTGGTCGGCGAACTGATCTGGCCGATCATCGACCTGCGGGTCGACTGGGCGGATGAAGACCCGGTGGGCAAGCTGGCGCAACTCTGGGCCGACTACAGCCCGCAAGTGCAGGACTATATCGTCCGCGCCCTGGACCCGACCAAGGCGCCCAGCTACGGCGTGCCCGGGGATGAATAGATGAACAGCAGCCGCGATCTACTGGCCGCGCTGATCGCCTTCGACACCACCAGCCGCGAGTCCAACCTGCACTTGATCGAGTTTGTCCGCGACTACCTGGCGCGGCTGGATGTTCCTTGCCAACTGATCTTCAACGAGGCGCGCAGCAAGGCCAACCTGTTCGCCACCCTGGGCCCGGACGACCGTCCGGGCATCGTGCTCTCCGGCCATACCGACGTGGTACCGGTGGACGCCCAGCCCTGGACTGTCGCGCCGTTCGAACTGAGCGAAAAGGACGGCAAGCTCTACGGTCGCGGCACCGCCGACATGAAGGGCTATATCGCCTGTGTGCTGGCGGCCGTGCCGCAATTGCTGGCCGCGCCGTTGCGCATGCCGGTGCACATCGCCCTGTCCTATGACGAAGAAGTCGGTTGCCTGGGCGTGCGCTCGCTGCTCGCCGAACTTGAACAGCGGCCGCACAAGCCGCTGCTGTGCGTTATCGGCGAACCCACCGAACTCAAGCCGGTGCTCGGCCACAAGGGCAAACTGGCGATGCGCTGCGATGTCCACGGCGCGGCCTGTCACTCGGCGTACGCCCCCCAGGGCGTCAATGCCATCGAATACGCCGCCGAACTGATCGGCGAACTGGGGCGTATCGGTTCACAGCTGCGCGCCCCGCACTTGCACGACCCACGCTTCGACCCACCCTTCAGCACCGTGCAGACCGGGCTGATCAGCGGTGGCAAGGCGCTCAATATCGTCCCCGCCGACTGCCGCTTCGATTTCGAAGTGCGGGCACTCCCCAACCTCGATCCCCGTGAAGTCGCCCAGCAATTGGAGCAGTACGCCGAACAACAGGTACTGCCGAAAATGCGTGCCGTCAACGAGGCCAGCAACATCCGCTTTTCCGAACTCTCGGCCTACCCCGGACTGGCCACCGACCCGCAGAGCGAAGCGGCGCGGTTGATCGCGCAGTTCTGTGGCTCGAGCGAGTTCAGCACCGTGGCCTTCGGCACCGAAGGCGGGTTGTTCGACGCCATCGGCATTCCGACGGTGGTCTGCGGCCCCGGCAGCATGGACCAGGGCCACAAGCCCGATGAGTTTGTCAGCCTTGAGCAGCTCCAGGGCTGCGATGCAATGCTCCAGCGCCTGATCCAGGCGCTGCGAAGCTGATCCCTCAGGCGTCCAGCTTGGGCGCCAAGACCTCGCGGCAATGGTCGACAAACAACTGCGCCGGCTTGGTCAGTTGCCCACGGCGCAACCAGGCGGCGGACAACCCGGAGCCGGTGACCTGCTCGGCCAACGGCACGCGTACCACCTTCTGCCCGTCGTAGGTGTAATCGGAATATGGCCGGGTGACCAGAATTGAAAAGCCGAACCCGCGCCCGACCATACCCCGGACCATTTCAATGGAAGGCGAGCTGAACAGGATATGCGGGGTCAGGCCCAGCTCCTCGAAGATGCTCACAAAGTAGGTCCGGCTGGGTTGCACATCCAGCAGCACCATCGGCTCCAGCACCAGGTCGTGTAACGAGACCTTGGCCTGGTGGGCGAAACGATGCCCTTCCGGCAACAGCGCATAGGGTTGCTGCGGCGCCATCAGCGGTACGGTATCGATGGTGCTGTCCAGGTCATGTTCATAAAGAATGGCCAGATCGATACTGCCCGACGTCAGCGCCTGCACCAGTTCCTGTTGTTCGCCATCGCGAATACGGATCTCCACCCCCGGCCAGCGGTCGCGAAAGCCGGCGATCAGGCGCGGCAGATAGAGCGGCGCGACGGTTTCGAAACAGCCGATATCGATCTGCCCGGCGACCACATCGTTGTCCGCCAAGGCATTCTGTTCGAACTCGTGGGCCACCCGCAGCAGTTCCTGGGCCTTGCGGTAGAACCGTGCACCACTGGGGGTCAGCGATACGCCCTGGGCGTGATGGCGGATAAACAATTGCACGGCAAAGCTTTCTTCCAGGTGCTTGATCGCGGTCGACACCGAAGGCTGGGCGATATAGAGCTTGCGGGAGGCTTCGGCGACGCTGCCGCACTCGACAGTGGTGACGAAATATCTGAGTTGTCGCAAGTTGTAAGCGGCCATGGCTACCTCGGAAATGGCAAAGCGAATGCATCCACATCGCCCATCAAGAATCGGGCCGGGTCCTCAGAAGCTTACACGCCACCGATAAAAACCGTACCGCGCGCACTGCCCCGACGACGTGAGCATCCAGCCGATTCTGCGGTGTTCACGAAACGCGAGAAACCATTAATTTCCTGGGGCCTGACGCTAAAAAACCTGTCCAGGCACGCGCCATTTCAGTGCACGCCTGATGAGTTTTTTTATCGATAGCGAAGACATTTTTACTCATTTCGTGGACCGCGCACTTCCCCCACTATCGGCACAACGGATCGTGGACATGGCCCATCAGAGGCTATTTTGGAGGGTGCAGTGACTGACTTGAACACGTGGCAACGCCTGGCGGGACAGCAGCGCCTGATCGATGTCGCCTGTATTGACGGGCGGGCCCATACGGCCCGGGACGGCGCCACATTCGCCGTGATCAACCCTGCCACCAACGCCTTGCTCGCGCGGGTCACGGCCTGCTCGGACGTCGATATCGACAGAGCCGTGCGGGTGGCCCGCAACAGTTTCGACAACGGACCCTGGGCCCGGATGCAGCCCAGGGAGCGCAAGGCGATCCTGCTGCGACTCAGCGAGTTGATCCTGGCCCACCGCGAGGAGCTGGCGTTGCTCGACTCCTTGAGCATGGGCAAACCGGTGACGGATGCCTACAACATCGATGTCCCCGGCGCGGCCCAGGTCTTTGCCTGGTACGCCGAAAGCCTCGACAAACTCTACGACCAGGTGGCGCCCACCGGCCCCGGCACCCTGGCGACCATCACCCGGGTGCCGTTGGGTGTGATCGCGGCCGTGGTGCCGTGGAATTTCCCCCTGGACATGGCGGCCTGGAAAGTCGCGCCGGCCCTGGCGGCAGGCAACAGTGTGATTCTCAAGCCCGCCGAGCAATCGCCCTTCTCCGCCCTGCGCCTGGCCGAGCTGGCGCTTGAGGCCGGTGTGCCGCCCGGGGTGTTCAATGTGGTCACCGGCCTTGGCGAACAGGCCGGGCGCGCCCTGGGCCTGCACCCGGATATCGATGCGCTGGCCTTTACCGGCTCGACCCAGGTCGGCAAATACTTCATGCAGTACGCGGCGCAATCCAACCTCAAGCAGGTCTGGCTGGAATGCGGCGGCAAGAGCCCGAACCTGGTGTTCGCCGATTGCCAGGACCTGGACCTGGCGGCGGAAAAGGCCGCCTTCGGGATTTTCTTCAACCAGGGTGAAGTCTGCTCGGCGAACTCGCGGCTGCTGGTCGAGCGCTGCATTCACGATGAGTTCGTCGAACGCCTGCAGGAAAAGGCCCGCCACTGGCAACCGGGCGATCCGCTGGACCCGGCCAGCCGGATGGGTGCGATGGTCGACGCCCGGCAGGCCGCTCGGGTGATGGATTACATCGGCCAAGCCAGTACCGACGGCGCCCGACGGGTAGCCGGTGGTGAGCGGGTGACGATCAACGGCTCGAACAATTTCATCCAGCCGACGCTGTTCACCCAGGTCAGCCCCGACATGCGCCTGTCCCGCGAGGAAGTCTTCGGCCCGGTGTTGGCGATCACCGCCTTCGACGATGAAGACCATGCCGTACGGATGGCCAACGAGCATATCTACGGCCTGGCCGCGTCGCTGTGGAGCGACGACCTCAACCGCGCCCATCGCGTCGCGGCCCGTTTGAATGCCGGCACCGTCTCGGTCAATACCGTGGATGCCCTGGACGTCTGCGTGCCCTTTGGCGGCGGCAAGCAGTCCGGCTTTGGCCGCGACCTGTCACTGCATTCGTTCGACAAATACACCCAGTTGAAGACCACCTGGTTTCAGTTGCGCTGAATCCCCGGTAGTCCACCACCTCGCGGGCCGGCACCGCCGCCCGCGTCAATCCATCAACCAGCAGGGAAAAGCGCATGAAGACGCACTTCGACTATGTCATCGTCGGTGCCGGCTCCTCCGGCTGTGTACTGGCGAACCGCTTGAGTGCCGACCCGACCCTCAGCGTCTGCCTGATCGAAGCCGGCGGCCACGACAACAGCCCGCGAATCCAGACGCCGGCCGGCACCATCACCCTGTACAAGAGCAAAAAGTACAGCTGGAACTTCTTCTGCGCTCCGCAGAAGAACCTCGCCGGCCGTACCTTGCACACGCCACGGGGCAAGGCCCTCGGCGGCTCCAGCTCGATGAACAGCATGATCTATATTCGCGGCCACGCCAGCGACTATGATCGCTGGGCGCAGGCCGGCTGCCCCGGCTGGGACTGGGACAGTGTGTTGCCGTACTTCAAGAAGTCGGAGAACAACCGACTCGGCCAGGACCCACACCGGCATGGCAGCGCCGGTGAGCTGAACGTCGAGGCCGCGCGCGATCCCAATCCGCTGTCGAAGCTGTTCGTCCAGGCCGCCGAACGCCTGGGCCTGCGCCGTAACGATGACTTCAACGGCGAGCAGCTCGAAGGCTGCGGTATCTACAACCTGACGCAAAAAGAGGCCCGCCGCCTCTCCAGCTACCGGGCCTTCGTGGCGCCGGTGATCGATCGCCAGAACCTGACCGTGCTGACCGACTGCACCGTGCATTCGCTGATCCTTGAGCGGCGCACGGCCAAGGGCGTCAGGCTCGAAATGGCCGGCAGCCAACAGACCCTGCACGCCAGCCGTGAAGTCATCCTTTGCGCGGGCGCCCTGGGCAGCCCGCAGTTGCTGCTGGCCTCAGGCATCGGCCCGGCGCAGGAACTGCAAGCCGCCGGGATCCCGGTCGAGCACGACCTGCCCGGCGTCGGCAAGAATTTGCAGGACCATCTCGACGGCCTGGTCACCGTTCGCTCCAGAAGCCCGCTGACCCTGGGCTTTTCCCTCGGCTCCCTGCCCAGCATTCTCAGCGCGCCGCTGCGCTACCTGCTGGCCAAAAAAGGCTGGCTGACCACCAACTATGTCGAGGCCGGCGGCTTTGCCCGAACGCCCCTCGCAGAGATGCTGCCGGATGTGCAGTTCCATTTCGTACCCGGTTATCGCAGCCATCGAGGCCGGCTGTTCGAGTGGGGCCACGGTTATGCGGTCCACACCTGTGTACTGCGGCCCAAAAGCATCGGCGAGCTGCACCTGGACCGCAACGGCAAGCTGGTGATCGATTTCAACTTCCTCTCCGATCCCGCCGACGCCAAGGTGCTGATCGAAGGTTTGAAGCTGGCCCGGCGCATTCTCGCCGCCCCGCAGTTCGATGGCATTCGCGGTAAAGAGATGCTTCCCGGCGAGGCCGTACAGACCGATGAGCAGCTGCTGACCTACGTGCGCGACTACGCCTCGACGGTGTTCCACCCGGTGGGCACCTGCAAGATGGGCGTCGACCCCATGAGCGTGGTCGGCCCGGACTTGAAGGTCCATGGCCTGAAAGGGCTGCGGGTGGTCGACGCCTCGATCATGCCGACCCTGATCAGCGGCAACACCAATGCACCGTGCATCATGATCGGCGAGAAAGCCGCCGACCTGATCCTGCTGCGCGCCCCCCTGAGCGCCGCCGGCATTCGCGACAACGAACGCCTGACCGGTTGATTGCAGCCCCCCAAGGAAAAACGCTGCCACCCGGAGCCGGGCGGCGGCGTTTTCCAGCTTGCCCACCCGCCAGAACCGCGCCGCAGAGGCTTTTCGCCGCTGCCGGCCTACCCAGTTTTTTCCTCTTTAGCGACGACATATTTACTCATTTTCCTGGCCCGCCACATCAGCCAATATCAATCTCGCCCCAACAGAGGCACAAGGTCCGTCAGAGACCCCAGGTTGTTCAGTTTTTGGCGTCTTGCCCCACTGCCCCGAGATATACCAACTAAAAAACCAACATTCCGGGAGTGCACAATGATCAAGTCTTTCGTCTCGCGCTGCATACGTCCACTGGCCTTGACCGCTATCGCCGCCGGCGTTGCCGGTGGAGCCCAGGCCGGCACCCTGTCGATCGGTCACACCACCTGGGTCGGCTACGGCACCCTGTATCTGGCCCAGGACCTGGGCTACTTCAAGGACAAGGGCCTGACCGTGGAACTGCCGACCATCGAGGAAGCTTCCATGTACATGGCCGCGCAGGCCTCGGGCAAGCTGTCCGGCTCGGCCTCGACCCTGGATGAAATCCTCAAGTACCGCCCGCAATTCTGCTTCAAGGCTGTCGCTGCGCTGGATGAAAGCCATGGCGGCGACGGCGTGCTGGTGGGCAAGGAGGTCAACAGCCTGCAGGAACTCAAGGGCAAGGCCGTGGCCGTCAATGAAGGCTCCGTCTCGCAGTTCTGGCTCAACTACCTGCTGAAGAACGCCGGCATGAAGATGAGCGACCTGACCATCCAGAACATGACCGCCGACGATGCGGCCACCGCCTTTATCGCCGGCCGCGTACCCGCCGCCGTGACCTGGGAACCGCACCTGAGCACCGTGCGTGAAAAACACACCGGCAAGGTGTTGATCGACAGCAGCAGTACCCCCGGGGTGATCGTCGATGTGGTGGCCTTGAACTGCGAGGTCGTCGACAAGCAGCCGGAAGATGTCAAAGCCCTGGTCGCCGGCCTGTACAAGGCGGTGAAGTACACCCAGGAACATCCGAAGGAGGCCTACGCGATCATGGCCAAGGGCGTCGGCGGCTACCTGGCGGACCCGGCGGAACTGGCCTCGGCGGCCAAGGGCGTGCGTTTCTATGACCAGGCCATGAGCGAAGCCCTGCTGGGCAGCAATGGCAGCAAAGGTGCCGCCGAAGGCGTGCTCAAGCTGGCCAACGAAACCGCCAGCGAGTTGCAAGGCAAGCCTTACAACGTCAGCTACGCCGACCTGATCGACAATCGCTTCATCACCCCGAAATAGGAGGCGGCATGTCCAAGCGTAATTCGTGGTTGAACCGCTGCCTCACGCCCAAGACCGGCTTGCCGGTCCAGGTGGTCTGGAGCGCCAGCGGGCTGGCCTGGGTACTGCTGATCGGGCTCTGGGCCGTGCTGTCCTATGGCGGCGTGGTGCCGGCGATGTTCCTGCCCACCCCGGGCGCCGTGCTGGAGGCGGCGCTGCGCCTGAGCCGTGACGGCACCCTGGGGCCGCATGTCTGGGCCAGTGTGGAAGTGGTGATGGTCGGTTTTATCATCTCCTCGCTGGTGGCGGTGCCCATCGGCCTGCTGATGGGCAGTTTCCGGGTTGTGCAGGCGTTCCTCGAGCCGCTGGTCAACTTTATCCGCTACCTGCCGGTCACCTCGTTCGTGCCGCTGTTCATCCTGTGGATCGGCATCGGCCTGGAACAACGGGTCTCGGTGATTATCTTCGGGGTGTTTTTCCAGCAACTGGTGATGATTGCCGACGTGTCCAAGGGCGTGTCCAAGGACCTGGTCAACGCCTCCTACACCCTGGGTTCCAACCGCATGGATGCGGTCCTGCATGTGATCGCCCCGGCATCACTGCCGGGGGTGCTGGACACCCTGCGGGTGACCATGGGCTGGGCCTGGACCTACCTGGTGGTGGCCGAACTGGTGGCGGCCTCCAGCGGCCTGGGCTACCTCAGCCTCAAGGCCATGCGCGGCTTTCAGGTCGACGTGATTTTCCTGGCGATCGCTGTTATCGGCCTGTTGGGGCTGGTCACCGATCAATTGTTCAGACTTCTTCGCTTGAAGGTGGCCGCATGGGCTCAGTAACGGCAACATCCCCCCGGCTCGTCACGCCAATGAGCATCGCCCCCAGCGCCGCCCCGCGCCTGCGTGTCGACAGCGTCAGCCTGCAGTACAAGACGCCTTCGGGCGGAACCTTCACCGCCCTGGAGAAGGTCTCGTTCGAAGTCCCCGATCAGCAGTTCGCCGTGCTGGTCGGGCCTTCGGGCTGCGGCAAGTCCAGCCTGCTCTACCTGACGGCGGGGCTGGCCGAACCCACCTCGGGCGACATCTACGTCGGCGGCCAGCTGGTCGACGGCCCGGGCGCCGACCGTGGCATGGTGTTCCAGAGCTACACCCTGTTTCCCTGGCTGACGGTGCGCAAGAACATCGAGTTCGGCCTCAAGCGCCGTGGCATCGCCGCCGCGGAGCGCCGCGAGACGGTGGACTACTACCTGAATGAAGTCGGCCTGCTGAAGTTTGCCGATAACTATTCCAAGCAGCTTTCCGGGGGGATGATGCAACGGGTCGCGATAGCCCGCGCCCTGGCCAACGACCCGCAGATCCTGCTGATGGATGAGCCCTTTGGGGCGCTGGACAGCCAGACGCGCCTGCAGATGCAGCAACTGTTGCTCAAGGTCTGGGAGCACACCAAGAAGACCGTGCTGTTCGTGACCCATGATATCGACGAAGCCATCCTGCTGGGTGACCGCATCTTCGTCATGGGTGCCCGGCCGGGGCGGATCAAGGAGGTGCTGGACGTTCCAATAGGCCGGCCGAGAACCCTGGACATGGTCATGGACCCGGGGTTTATCCGGATGAAGCGGGAGATCTTTCATCTGCTGCATGATGGGCCGGAAGACCACCAGGCCGGTTAAGAATCAGGCAGGGCGCTTTTCCCGAGGATGAGAAAGCCCAATCGTAACCGATTGGGCCGAATCAATACGGTGACCGCTGTATGACGTTTTGTCAGTCAATCTGTATCTAACAGGCTCGCATCGCCCCCTCTATTATCCTGCGCACCACCCAGGTGCCTCGAGGAGCTACGCCATGCCCGAACTGTCCAACCTGCTTGCCTACGGCCTGATCTCACTCGGCATGGTGCTGACGCCCGGGCCGAACATGATCTATCTCATCTCGCGCTCGATCTGCCAGGGGCGCATGGCCGGGCTGATTTCCCTGGGCGGCGTGGCCTTGGGTTTTGTCGTCTATATGTTTTGCGCCGCATTGGGCATCACCGCGCTGCTCCTGGCGGTTCCCTACGCCTATGACGTCCTGCGCCTCGGCGGCGCGCTCTACCTGCTCTACCTGGCCTGGCAGGCGGTCAAGCCCGGCGGCCGCTCGCCGTTCCAGGTCCGCGACCTGCCCAAGGACAGCCCGCGCAAACTGTTCACCATGGGCTTTGTCACCAACCTGTTGAATCCCAAAGTCGCGGTCATGTACTTGTCACTGTTGCCCCAATTCATCGACCCCGTCGGCCACGACAGCGTGCTGACGCAATCCCTTGTGCTCGGTTTTACCCAGATCGTCATCAGCGTCAGCGTCAACGCGCTGATCGCTGTGATGGCGGGTTCCATCGCGGCATTTCTCGCCAACAGGCCAGTGTGGCAGATCGTGCAACGCTGGCTGATGAGCACGGTGCTCACAGGCTTGGCCGTGCGCATGGCCATCGAGGGGCGGCGCTAAAGCCGGCTGTTTGCGCTTGAACGCAAAAGAGCGACAGCCATCAGCCCCCCTGACCGATCAGGATATCCTCGAAGAACGCCCCCACCGCCTCGGTCGGATGGCAGAGCTGGATTTCCAGGACCCAGACCATCTCGCTCGGCACGATCTCCAGCTCGGCCAGCTTCTCCTGCCCGAACAACGCGTGGGGGAAATCGGCGATGCGGTGCCCGGCCAGGTTTCGCTCCAGTCGCCAGCCCTTTGAGTCCGCACTGCGTTCGGCGAAATCATAGAGTTCACGGCCGGTCAGCCCCTGGTGCCAAGCCTCGCGGGTTTCGTCGAACACCTCGTGCAAGGCCTTGACGCACGCCTGGTACAGCGGATGCTCGCCGAAGACGAAGGTGTCGCCGTAATCGCCTTCATAACCGTCCCACACCGGGCCGAGATCGACCACGGCGATATCGGTCGCGCGTAGCTTGCGCTGCGGATCGATGCCCTGGCGTGGCGTGCGCACGGTATCGTCGCCAAAACGGATATAGGTCGGATGCCAGGTGTGGGACGCGCCCATGGCCTGCAACTGCTGATTGGCCATCTCAAGGGCCTCGGCGGTGGTCATCCCGACCCGCAGTTGGCTGGCGATCAAGGCCAGGGCGCGGACCGATTGCTCGCGGGCGGCCAGCATGCCATCCAGGGAATAACGCGGACCGACTTTTTCCCAGACCGGATCCAGCGGCTTGGGCGCCGACCCGGGCAGCGACACGCCGCTGGGCACAAAGGCCTCCGCGACAAAACGGTGAGCCGGCACGCCCGCCGCGAGGCAGTGCTCGCGGACATCGCGGATCATCGCGCTGTTACCACAGGCATACACCTGGGCATCCGCCCAAGGATGCGCCCGCTCAAAGGCAATCTGCTGCACCCGGGCCTCCGACGACAGCACCGGGTGCCAGACAAACCCGGGATACTCGATGCGCGCCTGGTCCAGGAACTCGCGGTCGTAAAAGTCCCCGGGCTGCGAGCCGCCCCAGTACAACGTCACCTCGGTGCCCCGGGCCAGCGCGGTCAGCAGCAGCGGCTTGATCCCGGCGTAGCCGGTCCCCGTGGCGAACAACACCACGGGCCGAGCGTCCTCGTGCTGCCAGGTACAGGCACCCAACGGGCCTTCCAGGGTCAACCCGTGACCGACGTCCAGCGTCGCCAGGACCTGCTCGGAAAACCGTCCGCCGCTGACCCGGCGAATATGAAAGACCAACTGACCACCCTCTTGCGCCGGGAGATTGGCAATGGAGAAACACCGACTGTCGCCATCGTCGAGGCGAAAGCGGACGTACTGGCCGGCGCGAACCTCAACCGGTTCCAGGGTTTCCGGCATCAGCACCAGCTCGGTGATATCGGAGCTCAGTGCACGCTTGCCCAGGACCCGTACGGGGATTTCCAGCTTGGGCCTGTCCAGCGACCAGCCGGGGATTTCCAGGCGCATATCGGCGCAGGCATGGCTCTGGCACAACAACATCTCATCGGCGGCCAGCGGATAGGAAGGTGCCGGAGCCTCCGCGGCCAGGAGCTTGTCACGGTACTGCCCGGCCACGACCTTGACCTTGCACGAGCCACAGGCCCCGCGACGACAGGAAAACGGCACCGACAGGCCACTGGCGAGCATGGCGTCGAGCAACAACTCGTCACCGGCTTCGAAGGTTTTGCCCGAGGGCGACAACTCAATGACATGGCGTGCGTTCATAAGGACCTCGGGGGTGAATGTGCGCCAATTGTTGCGTTAGACTAGGACCATTAAAACCTCCAGTTTTGGATAGTTCAGATGGTCCAGATGCGTAAATGGCGACCCTTGCTCAACCTGGAGGGAGGCGAGACTCAAGCGTCCTACCGCAAGATTGTCGAAGGCCTGGTGACCGCGATTGTCGACGGACGCCTCACGCCCGGGACCTTGCTGCCCGGCACGCGGGAAATGGCGCGCTTGCTCGACGTCAACCGCAAGACCGTGATCCTGGCCTACGAGGAAGCCATGACCAAGGGCTGGCTGGTCAGCGAACCGCGCCGGGGCACCTTCGTCAACGCGCAACTGGCCCCAACGACCATCGCCCGCAGCGCCCCGCCCGCCTTCGCGCTGGAACTACGGGCACAACCCGCCGTGCCGTATTTCACCCCGGGCCAGCCGGCGACGGCACTGCAACAGCATCCCGGCGCGCTGTTCTTCGACAACGGCGCCTGTGACCACCGTTTGCTGCCGCAAGCCGTCCTGCATCGCTATTACCGCAACGCGCTGCGCAAGAGTTTCGTGTCCAATACCGTGCGTCACGGCAGCGACGGGACCAGTCATGCGCTGCGCCGGGCGCTGGCCGAGATGCTGCGCAACAATCGCGGCCTGGCCGTCGAGGCCGAGCATATCTGCCTGACCCAGGGCGTGCAGATGTCGCTGTACCTGACCGCCAGCGCGCTGCTGGAGCCCGGTGACGTGGTGCTGGTGGAGCGCCTGAGCTATCCGCCGGCGTGGGAGATCTTCCGTAAACTGGGCGCGCGCCTGGTGACCGTGGACCTGGACAACGAAGGCTGCCGGGTCGATCAGATCGACGCGCTGTGCCGGCTGCACAAGGTACGGATGATCTATCTCACGCCCCATCACCAGTTCCCCACCACCGTCAGCCTGCATGCCGGGCGTCGACAACAACTGCTGGCCTTGGCCAGGCAGCATGATTTCTGCGTGATCGAGGAAGACTACGACTACGAGTATCACTTTGACGGTCGCCCCTACCTGCCCCTGGCCAGCGACAGCGCTCAGCGCCATGTGATTTATATCGGCTCGCTGTCCAAGTCGCTGGGCTCGACCTTCCGCTGCAGCTATGTGGTCGCGCCCAGCAATGTGATCGAGGTGCTTAACCGCAACGCCGCGCTGACCCTGGGCCACGGTGACGCGGTGTCGCAGCAGATGCTGGCGGACCTGATCAATGACGGTGAACTGAAAAAGCACCTGCGCCGAGTCTCGAAGGAATACCGCCAGCGTCGGGCAATCCTCCATCGTTGCCTGGTGGAGGGCTTTGGCGAGCGCATTTCGGTGCAGGAGCCTGAAGGCGGCCTGGCACTGTGGGTGCGTTTCGCGGACGAGATAAACGTCGGCCAACTGGTGGAGAAAGCCCTCGAGTTCGACCTGGTGGTGCGTAACAGCCGCCAGTTCGCGCCCACGGATCAACCGGAGAATGCATTACGCCTGGGTTTTGCCTCACTGGATCGCGATGAAATCCGCGAGGCCACGCGGCGTTTGGCGCAGGCGGCCCAAGCCATCGCCGGCTAGATGCCGTGCCCACTGGCTTGACCGTCCGCACCATCGCCAAGGAACAGCCAGAAGATTTCGTATACCATCGGCACAACCCATTGCGAACGATCAGAACCGTGGCCCTACCAAAACTCAACGCTCCCGACCTCGGCAACTCGCCTTCGACGTCGGAAATCATCACCCGCCATCTGCGCGACGCCATTGTCGCCGGGCATTTCGCCGAGGATGAGCCGATTCGCCAGGATGATATCGCCCGGCAGTTCAACGTCAGCAAGATTCCGGTGCGCGAAGCCCTCAAGCGCCTGGAAGCCGAAGGCCTGGTGATGTTCCAGCGCAATCGCGGGGCGATGGTCACCCGGGTGTCGGATGCGGAGCTGGCGCAGATGTTCGAAGTGCGCATGCTGCTGGAAGACAAGGCGCTGCGCCTGGCGATTCCGAACATGACCGAAGAAACCTTCGCCCGTGCCGAACGCATCTGCCAGGAATTTATCGGTGAAGATGACGTCGGTCGCTGGGCCGAACTCAACTGGGAACTGCACGCCTGCCTCTACGAACCGGCGCAACGGCCGTTTCTGGTGGGCCTGATCCGCTCGGTCAACGACAAGCTGGAACGCTACCTGCGCATGCAGATGAGCCTTTCCGCCGGCAAGGAACGCGCCGACCACGAACACCGGGAGATTCTCGCGGCCTGTCGCGCCGGTGATGTGGACCGCGCGGTGACGCTGCTCGACGAGCATATCGCCGGCGTCTGCAAGACCCTGTTCGAGCATCTGCCCCACAGCCATTGACGGTATCGCGTACTGTGCTGATTTCGTCATCGGCACAGGCTAAAACCCTCAAGCCGCCGCGCCCCTCTCCAGGCCACTCTGTCCGTCACTTATCGGAACGGACGTGGCCCTCCCATGAAACGCATCAGCGTGATCGACTCCCACACCGGCGGCGAACCTACCCGCCTGGTGATCGCCGGTTTTCCTGACCTGGGCAACGGCAGCATGGCCGTGCGCCGGCAGCGGCTGGCCGAACAGCACGATCAGTGGCGCGCGGCCTGCGTCCTCGAACCACGGGGCAGTGATGTGCTGGTCGGCGCCCTGCTCTGTGAGCCGGTGGACCCGAGCGCCTGTGCCGGAGTGATTTTCTTCAACAACACCGGTTACCTCGGCATGTGCGGCCACGGCACCATCGGCCTGGTGGCCTCCCTGGCGCACCTGGGCAGGATCGGCCCCGGCACCCACAGCATCGAGACACCGGTGGGCACGGTGCAGGCGACCTTGCACGACGACCATTCGGTGAGCGTGCGCAACGTCCCGGCCTATCGTTACCAGAAAGCCCTGGCGCTGGAGGTGCCGGGTATCGGGGAGGTGGTTGGCGATATCGCCTGGGGCGGCAACTGGTTCTTCCTGATTGCCGAGCATGGCCTGGATATCGCCGGCGATAATCTCGAGGCCCTGACCGCCTATACCTTCGCCGTCCAGCAAGCCCTGGAGGCCCAGGGTATTCGCGGTGAAGATGGCGGGCTGATCGATCATATCGAGCTGTTCGCCGATGACGCCCACGCCGACAGTCGCAACTTTGTCCTCTGTCCCGGCAAGGCTTACGACCGCTCCCCTTGCGGCACGGGCACCAGCGCCAAACTGGCGTGCCTGGCGGCCGACGACAAGTTGCAACCGGGGCAGATCTGGCGTCAGGCCAGTGTGATCGGCAGCGAGTTCGAGGGTTCCTACGAGCATCAGGGCGAGCGCATTGTGCCGACCATTCGTGGCCGCGCCTTTATCAGCGCCGAGGCCAGCCTGATCCTCGAACAGGACGACCCCTTCGCCTGGGGCATTCGCCCGTGAACGAGGGCCGGGTGGCCGATGTGATCGTGATCGGCGCCGGCATCGTCGGCGCCGCCTGCGCCCAGGCGCTGGCCCGGCGTGGCTTGCAGGTCCTGGTGCTGGACGCCGGCCTGCCCGGGGCGACTGCGGCGGGCATGGGGCATTTGCTGGTGCTCGACGACAACCCGGCCGAACTGGCCCTCAGCCAATACTCCCTGCAACGCTGGCGCGAAACGGCCCCGACGCTACCCGACCGTTGCGCCTACCGCAGCAACGGCACCCTGTGGCTGGCGGCCAATGCCGAAGAAATGGCCGTCGCCCAGGCTAAATACCTGAACTTGCAGGCCCAGGGCGTGGCCTGCGAGTTGATCGGCGGCAACGCCTTGCGCCAGTGCGAACCCGAATTGCGCGCTGGCCTGGAAGGCGGACTGCTGATCAATGGCGACGGCATTCTTTATGCCCCGGCGACGGCCAATTGGATGCTGGAAACCAGCAATATCCGCCAGCGTCGGGCGCGGGTCAGTGAAGTCGATGGCAACCGTGTGCGCCTCGACGACGGTCACTGGCTGCAGGCCGATGCGGTGATCCTGGCCAACGGCGTCCAGGCCAGCGAACTGTGCCCGGAATTGCCGATCGTGCCGAAAAAGGGCCACTTGCTGATCACCGATCGTTACCCCGGAAAAGTCACCCGCACCCTGGTGGAACTCGGTTACGTCACCAGCGCCCACAATGCCAGCGGCCCTTCGGCGGCGTGCAATATCCAGCCGCGTCCCACCGGGCAATTGTTTATCGGCGCCTCACGGCAATTCGGCACCACCGACCCGCAGGTCGAAGGCTGGATGCTCGCCAAAATGCTCAAGCGCGCCATCGAGTACATGCCCGGGCTGGCGCAACTCAATGGCATCCGCGCCTGGACCGGCTTTCGCGCCGCCAGCCCCGACGGTTTGCCGCTGGTGGGCCAGCACCCGCAACGCCAGGGCTTGTGGCTGGCCGTCGGTCACGAAGGCCTGGGGGTGACAACGGCACCCGGCACCGCCGACCTGCTGGTGGCGCAATTGTTCGATGAAGCGCCGCCGCTGGCCGCACGGCCTTATCTGCCGCAACGTTTTCTCGGGGAGCCGGTTTATGCCTGAATTGCTGTTGGACGGCCATCTTCTGAAGGTTGCCGAAGGGACCAGCGTCGCCGCCGCCTTGGCGCTCGGCGGCGACGGTTGCAGCCGCACATCGGTCAGCGGCCAGCGCCGTGCGCCCCTGTGCGGCATGGGTATTTGCCAGGAATGCCGGGTGAGCATCGACGGACGCCGTCGTCTGGCCTGCCAGACGCTGTGCCGTGACGGCATGTGCGTGGAGACTCAAGCATGAGCGAATACGCCGATCTGCTGATTATCGGTGCAGGTCCCGCCGGTATGGCCGCCGCCCTCGCCGCGGCGCCCAGCGGCGCACGCATCGTCATCCTCGACGACAACCCGCTGCCCGGCGGGCAGATCTGGCGCGACGGACCTCAGGCCACGTTGCCGAAGCAGGCCCACCGTCTGCGCGAGCAACTGGAGAACCACAGCAATATCCAACGCCATGCCAGTACCCGGGTGATTGCCTGCACCGGTCCGAAACAGCTGCTGGTCGAAGACGATGAACGCGGCTGGGTGATTGTCTACGACAAACTGATCCTGTGTACCGGCGCGCGCGAATTGCTGCTGCCCTTCCCTGGCTGGACCCTGCCCGGCGTCACCGGTGTGGGCGGACTCCAGGCGTTGATCAAGGGCGGCTTGCCAGTGCGGGAGGAACGTCTGGTGATCGCCGGCAGCGGCCCCTTGCTGCTGGCCAGCGCCGCGACCGCCAGGCACAACGGTGCCCGGGTGCTGCGTATCGCCGAACAGGCGAGCACCCGCGCCGTCGCCGGTTTCGCCGCGCAACTGCCGCGCTGGCCGGATAAACTGCTGCAATCGTTCACCCTGTTCGACCACCATTATCGAACCAACAGCCATGTGCTCGCCGCCCTGGGCACGGATCGCCTGGAAGGCGTGCGCCTGCAACAGCAGGGCAAAATCGTCGAGCTGGCCTGCGATCGGCTGGCCTGCGGTTTCGGCCTGATCCCCAATACCCAGCTCGGCCAAGCCCTGGGCTACGCACTCGATGGCCAGGCCCTGGCGGTGGATGCCTGGCAGGCCGGCAGCCGCGCCGATCATTACGCGGCGGGTGAGTGCACCGGTTTCGGTGGCAGTGAGCTGGCCCTGGTCGAAGGCGCGATTGCCGGGCATGCGGCGGTCGGTGAACGTCCGCAGGCCCAAGCGTTGTGGCCGCTGCGAGCACGCTGGCAGGGGTTTGCCAAGGTCTTGAACCACACCTTCCGCCTCAAGCCGACACTCAAGTCACTGGCCCAGGCCGACACCCTGGTGTGCCGCTGCGAAGATGTGCCCTATGCCGCACTGGTGCCACACGCCGACTGGCGCGAGGCCAAACTGGCCAGTCGCTGCGGCATGGGCGCCTGCCAGGGCCGGGTCTGCGGCGGCGCCGTACAGCACCTGTTCGGCTGGCAACCCTCGGCACCGCGCCCGCCCTTCAGCCCGGCGCGGATCGAGACCTTGCTATGCCTGGACGACGCGCCGCCGGCCTGAATGCCGGCCCGGGGCTTCCGGGCCCGGCGCCGAGCCTCTATGATCCAGACGATCGCCCCCAGGCTTCCAGCACCATGTATGCCTCGCTCAGCCACTTCAAACCCTGCGATCTGCCGACCCTGTTGAGCAGCTTGCAGCCGATTGCGCCGCTGCTCGATACCCTGTCGGACGTGGTGTTTTTCATCAAGGACAGCGAGGCCCGCTACGCCTTCGTCAACCAGACCCTGGCCCGGCGCTGCGGCTTCAAGGAGAGCGCCGAGCTGCTCGGGCGCACTGCCGACATGGTCTTCCCGGAACGCTTCGGCCCGCTCTACACCGCCCAGGATCGCCGGGTGCTGTCGAGCGGTCGCGAGCTGGCCGATCAACTCGAACTGCACCTCTATTACGGCAACCAGCCGATCTGGTGCCTGACCCATAAACTCGCGCTACTGGATACCCAAGGTCATATCGTCGGCCTCGCCGGGATCTCCCGGGATTTGCAACTGCCGCAGTCCAGCCACCCGGCCTTCCCCAAGCTCGCCGCCGTGGATGCCCATATCCGCAGCCACTTCGCCCGGCCCATCAGCCTGGCCGAACTGACGGCGATTGCCGGGTTCTCGGTGGCGCAACTGGAGCGTCACTGCAAGCGGGTGTTCCAACTCACCCCACGGCAGATGATTCACAAGGCGCGCCTGGAAGAGTCCTCGCGACTGTTACTGGACACCGACTTGCCGATCACCGAGATCGCCCTGCGCTGCGGTTACACCGACCACAGCGCCTTCAGCCGCCAGTTCCGCGCCCTGACCAGCCTGGCGCCCAGCCAATACCGCGACAGTCGTCGCTGAGCCTCCCCCCCTTGAAACCACACAACACTGTTGTGTGGTTTCACTGTGGGAGCGGAGCTTGCCCGCGAAGAGGCCCTTGAGGCCGCCAAAAGCTTCGCGGGCAAGCTCCGCTCCCACAATGACATTGAGTCGGCGCTGGCTGGAGACGGTGTTCCTTTAAAGGGCGTTGCCGCGAAAACATGCTCCCTTCTGTAACACCCTCTCCCCCTCTATCGGCGAGCACCTGGCCCCCAGCTCCCTGACAACCCCTCTAAGCCGAGGACCGACAAAGAATTCATGTTCTGACGTTGAAACAGGCACAGTCATTGCTAATCTAATATCGTATACGAAATTCCTAATACGACAGCCAACACCACTCACCGATAACGAGGTCTCCATGAAAAATCCCGTTTTTGCCGCAGCGCTCAGTGTGGTTCTCAGTTCGTCCTTTATCGCCACGGCCCAGGCCGACAAGCTCGACGACATCATCGGCTCGGGCAAGCTGCGTTGCGCCGTGACCCTGGATTTCCCGCCGATGGGCTCCCGTGACGAGAGCAACAAACCGGTGGGTTTCGACGTCGACTACTGCAATGACCTGGCAAAAGTCCTCGGGGTCGATGCCGAGATCGTCGAGACGCCGTTTCCCGATCGGATTCCGGCACTGGTCTCGGGCCGTGCCGACGTGATCGTCGCCTCCACCTCCGACACCCTCGAACGGGCCAAGACCGTCGGCCTGTCCCTGCCCTACTTCGCCTTCCAGATGGTGGTCCTGACCCGCACCGACACCGGCATCAGCAAATACGAAGACCTCAAGGGCAAGCCAGTCGGCAACACCAGCGGCACCTTTGAAGCCCTCGCCCTGGAAAAAGACCAGAAGAGCTGGGGCACCGGCAGCTTCCGCGCCTATCAATCGCAGAACGACACCATCCTCGCCGTCGCCCAGGGCCATATCGACGCCACCGTGGTCACCAATACCGTGGCAGCCGCTACGCTCAAATCAGGCAAATACAAGAACCTGAAAGTCGCCGGCAACGCGCCGTACGTGATCGACTACGTCTCGCTGGGGGCCAAGCGCAACGAGTATGGCCTGATCAACTACCTCAACCTGTTTATCAACCAACAGGTGCGTACCGGACGTTACAAGGAGCTGTTCGTCAAATGGGTCGGGACCGAGATTCCGCCGACCGACCTGACCGTGCCCCACGTCTACTACTGAGGAAACCTGAATGCCCAGCACGCCCACTTCCCTGCCAGGACGTAGCCTGGTCGAAGGAGCCGCCCAAGGCCCCTTGCTGTTCGCCGACGTCGGCCTGAGTTTCTGGGGCGGAGTCGATCCGTTCAGTGGCGAGGTGATCGACCGCCATCACCCCTTGAGTGGCGAACACCTGGCCGGCCGCGTGCTGGCGCTGCCCAGCGGCCGGGGTTCCTGTACCGGCAGCAGCGTCATGATGGAGTTGATCAGCAACGGTCATGCGCCGGCAGCGCTGGTATTGGCCAAACCGGATGAAATCCTGACTCTCGGCGTGCTGGTGGCCCAGATGATTTTCGAGCGTTCCCTGCCGGTGCTGTGCATCGGCCGGGAGGCCTTCGCCGCCTTGCGCGGCCGGGCCTTTGCCCGGGTAGAAGGCAGCCGCCTGACGCTCTTCGACGAGACACCCGCCGATCACTGGCAGGCACCGACCACACCGGTGCAGGCACAACCTGCGGCAAACCGCGTCGCCCTCAGCGAACACGACCTCGCCCTGCTGGACGGCCAGTATGGCAAGGCCGCCCAGGTAGCCATGCAAATCATCCTGCAAATGGCCGAACTGCAAGGCGCACCCGCCTTGCTGGACGTGACCCAGGCGCATATCGACGGCTGCATCTATACGGGCCCGGCGAGCCTGCGCTTTGCCGAACAACTGGTGCAATGGGGCGCGCGCGTTCGCGTCCCGACCACCCTCAATTCCATTTCCGTGGACCAGCGCCGCTGGCGCGAATTGGGCGTCGCCCCGGCTCTCGGTGTACCCGCCAGTGCCCTGGGCGATGCCTATATGGCGATGGGCGCGCAGCTCAGCTTCACCTGTGCGCCCTACTTGCTCGACAGCGCGCCGAAGGCCGGCGAACAGATCGTCTGGGCCGAATCCAACGCCGTGGTCTACGCCAACAGCGTGCTCGGCGCCCGTACCCAGAAGTACCCGGACTACCTGGATATCTGCATTGCCCTGACCGGTCGCGCGCCGTTGATCGGCTGCCATCTGGACGCCCAGCGCAAGGCCCGGCTGCAAATCGAACTGCCCGCCCTGGGTGAGTTGGACGACTCGTTCTATCCGCTGCTCGGTTATCACATCGGTGCCCTGTCCGGCAGCCGGATTCCCCTGGTGCTCGGGTTGGAACAGCGCCAACCAAGCCTCGACGACCTGAAAGCCTTCGGCGCGGCCTTCGCCACCACGTCCGCGGCGCCGCTGTTTCATATCGCCGGGGTGACCCCGGAAGCGCTCGATCCGACCCAGGTGCTGGAACCGGGTGTTGTGCTGCCGGTGGAAAAAATCCGTCTGCCAGACCTGCTGCTGAGCTGGCGTGAACTCAACAGTGCCCGCGACCCGCGTGTGGAGGTGGTGTCCCTGGGTAACCCGCATTTTTCCCTCAGCGAATTTGCCCATCTGGCCCGTCTGTGCCGGGGTCGGCACAAGCACCCCGACGTGGTCCTCGCCATCACCTGCGGGCGTGCGGTACTGGAACAGGCCCGCGCCGCCGGGCATATCGCGGCGATCGAAGCCTTCGGCGCGACCCTGGTCACCGACACCTGCTGGTGCATGCTCGGCGAACCGGTGATTCCGCCGGCCGCCACCACCTTGATGACCAACTCGGGCAAATACGCCCACTACGCCCCTGGCCTGGTGGGGCGCAAGGTGCACTTCGCCAGCCTGGCCGAATGCGTCGAAGCCGCCTGCACCGCCAACGCCAGCGGACGCTTGCCGGCCTGGCTGGCACCGGCCGTCCCACAGGAGACTCCCGCGCATGTTTGACTACACCTTCCAATGGCGCGCGGCCCTGCGCGCCTTGCCGGATATGCTCGCCGGGGCCGTCGTCACCTTCGAGACCGCCGCCCTGTCGATGATCTTCGGCGTGCTGATCGCCCTGGCCCTGACGGTGATGCGCGAAACCAGGAATCCGTTGCTGCGTGGCATCGGTAACGGCTGGGTATCGATTGCCCGCAACACCCCGTCGCTGTTCCAGATCTACATCCTCTACTTCGGCCTCGGCTCGCTGGACCTGCATGTCAGTTCATGGTTCGCCCTGCTGGCCGGGATCACCTTCAACAACGCCGGTTATCTCGCGGAAAACTTTCGCGGCGGCCTCAAGGCGGTGCCCGATACCCAAGTGCGCGCGGCACGTTCACTGGGGATGAGCGCCTTCCAGGCCTACCGGATGATCATCGTCCCGCAGTTGCTGCGCATCGTCTTCTATCCGCTGAGCAATCAGATGGTCTGGGCGGTGCTGATGACCTCCCTGGGGGTGGTGGTCGGGCTGAACAATGACCTCACCGGGGTGACCCAGGAGTACAACGTCAAGACCTTCCGCACCTTCGAGTTCTTTGCCATTGCAGCGGTGCTGTATTACCTGATTGCCAAGGCGATCGTCGCGGCAGCCCGGCTGATGGCCTGGCGACTGTTCCGCTACTGAGGAGGTGACCATGTTTTCCACCAGTTTTTCCTGGAATGACCTGCTGTTCCTGCTCAACGGCGCCTGGGTCACCCTGCAACTGACCTTCTGGGCGATCCTCCTGGGCTCTGCCGCCGGGCTGCTGTTCGGCTTGTTGCGGGCGCTGTTGCCCCGCGCCAGCCTGCCCCTGGCCTGGGTGCTGGACGCGTTTCGCAGCGTGCCGTTGCTGATCCAGTTCGTCCTGTTCAACTCACTGAAAAGCATCGTCGGCCTGAATATCAGCGCCTTCAGCGTCGGCTGCATCGTGCTCGGGGTCTACACCGCCGCGTACTTCACCGAGATCGTCCGCGGTGGCGTGCTCTCGGTGCCCCTGACCCTGCGCCGGGCCAGTCGCTCCCTGGGTCTGAGCTTTCTGCAGGACCTGCGCTGGATCGTCCTGCCGATGGCCACGCGGGTGGCCTTCCCCGGCTGGCTGAACCTGGTGCTCGGGGTGATGAAAGACACCGCGCTGGTGATGTGGATCGGCATCGTCGAACTGCTGCGCGCCTCGCAAACCATCGTCACGCGCATCCAGGAACCGCTGCTGGTGCTGTGCATCGCGGGCCTTATCTACTACGTCATGAGCCTGGTGGTCGCTCGCCTCGGCGCTCGTCTGGAAAGAAGGTGGCAAGAAAATGATTGAGATCGACAACGTACACAAATCCTTCGGCGACCTGGAAGTGGTCAAGGGCGTCAGCCTGACGGTGAACAAGGGCGAGGTGGTGTCGATCATCGGCGGCTCCGGCTCCGGCAAGTCGACCCTGCTGATGTGCATCAACGGCCTGGAATCGATTCACAAGGGCAGCGTGCGCGTCGACGGCATCGAGGTCCATGACAAGGCCACCGACCTCAACCGCCTGCGGCAGAAGATCGGCATTGTGTTCCAGCAGTGGAACGCCTTCCCGCACCTCACCGTGCTGGAAAACGTGATGCTGGCGCCGCGCAAGGTGCTCGGCAAAAGCAAGCAGGAGGCCGAGGAGCTGGCGGTCCGGCAACTGACCCACGTGGGCCTGAGCGACAAGCTCAAGACCTTTCCCGGCAAGCTCTCCGGCGGCCAGCAACAGCGCATGGCGATTGCCCGGGCCCTGGCCATGTCGCCGGACTACATGCTGTTCGACGAAGCCACCTCGGCCCTTGATCCGCAGTTGGTGGGTGAAGTGCTGGACACCATGCGCATGCTCGCCGAAGACGGCATGACCATGGTCCTGGTGACCCATGAAATCCGCTTTGCCCGCGATGTGTCCGATCGCGTGGCGTTCTTTCGCAACGGCCTGGTGCACGAGATCGGCGCGCCCGACCAGGTCATCGGCAACCCCGTGCAGCCGGAAACGGCGGCGTTCCTCAAGTCCGTGAAATAAACATGATCCCTGAATAAAACACGCTCCTGTAGGAGCCAGCTTGCTGGCGATGAATGTCGCCACACCGCGATCAGTCTGATGCCACGCGTTATCGTTGACGACCATCGCCAGCAAGCTGGCTCCTACAAGGTCCGCGAACAGTCACAGGAGGAGTTTGCAATGCGTTCTTCAAAAATCGTCCACGTGGTCAGCTGCCACGCCGAAGGTGAAGTCGGCGATGTGATTGTCGGCGGCGTCGCCCCGCCGCCCGGGGCCACCGTGTGGGAACAGTCGCGCTGGATCGCCCGGGATGAAACCCTGCGCAACTTCGTCCTCAACGAACCCCGTGGCGGGGTGTTCCGCCATGTCAACCTGCTGGTGCCGGCCAAGGACCCGCGGGCGCAGATGGCCTGGATCATCATGGAACCGGCCGATACCCCGCCGATGTCCGGGTCCAACTCGCTGTGCGTGGCCACCGTGCTACTCGACAGCGGCATCCTGCCGATGACCGAACCCCAGACCCGACTGGTGCTCGAAGCGCCAGGCGGATTGATCGAAGCCGTGGCCGAGTGCAAGGACGGCAAGGTCCAGCGGGTGGAAATCAAGAACGTGCCGTCGTTCACCGATCGCCTCGACGCCTGGATCGAAGTCGAGGGCCTGGGTTCGATCCAGGTCGACACCGCCTATGGCGGCGACAGCTTCGCCATTGTCGATGCCCAGCGCCTGGGGTTTGCCATCCGTCCCGATGAAGCCAGGGACATGGTCGAGACCGGCCTGAAGATCACCCGCGCCGCCAACGAACAACTGGGCTTCGTCCACCCGCTGAACCCGGACTGGTCGCATATCTCCTTCTGCCAGATCGCCGCGCCGGTGGTCTACGAGAACGGCGTCGCCACCGGGGCCAACGCCGTGGTGATCCGCCCCGGCAAGATCGACCGCTCGCCCTGTGGCACCGGGTGCTCGGCACGTATGGCGGTGTTGCAGGCCAAGGGCGTGCTGCAGGTCGGCGAGCGTTTTATCGGGCGTTCGATCATCGGTTCGGAGTTCCACTGCCGCATCGATTCCCTGACCGAACTGGCCGGGCGCGCAGCGATCTATCCGTGCCTGTCCGGACGGGCCTGGATCACCGGCACCCACCAGTTGCTGCTCGACCCCGCCGATCCCTGGCCACAAGGCTACCGGTTGTCGGACACCTGGCCCGGCGCCTGAGCGCCAACGCCAGCGCTAGACGGCTGATAGAGAAAAACCGGGATGCCCTGACGGCGTCCGGCGAAAAAACACTGGTCTAATTTTTTCACTTAAAATATCGTATACGAAATACGTTAATCCACTGGAGAGCATCATGAGCAAACGCATCAATTGGAGCGGCGTCTTCCCGGCGGTCACCACTCAATTCAACGACGACTTCACCATCAACCTGGAAAAGACCCACCAGGTGATTTCCAACGTCATCCGTGACGGCGTCTCGGGCCTGGTGGTCTGTGGTTCGGTGGGGGAAAACACCTCCCTGACCGCCGAAGAGAAAATCGCCGTGACCGAAGTCGCGGTGGACGCCTCCCGTGGTCGCGTGCCGGTGATCTGCGGCGTGGCCGAGTTCACCAGCGTGCAGGCGGCCAAGGTCGCCAACGCGGTGCGCAAGGTCGGCGTCGACGGCGTGATGCTGATGCCGGCGCTGGTCTACGGCTCCAAGCCCTTCGAGACCGCCGAGCACTACCGCTACGTGGCCAAGAACGCCGACGTGCCGTTGATGGTCTACAACAACCCGCCGATCTACAAAAACGACGTGACCCCGGACATCCTGATTTCCCTGGCCGACTGCGACAACGTGGTGTGCTTCAAGGATTCCTCCGGCGACACCCGACGCTTTATCGACGTGCGCAATGAAGTCGGCGACCGTTTTGTGCTGTTCGCAGGCTTGGACGATGTGGTGCTGGAAAGTATCGCGGTGGGGGCTGAGGGCTGGGTCTCGGGCATGTCCAACGTGTTCCCGATAGAAGGCGAAACCATCTTCCGCCTGGCCAAGGCCGGGCGCTTTGCCGAAGCCATGCCGATCTACGAATGGCTGATGCCGATCCTGCACCTCGACGCCCGTGCCGACCTGGTGCAATGCATCAAGTTGTGCGAAGCCATTGCCGGTCGCGGCAGCGCCCTGACCCGTCCGCCACGCCTGGCCTTGCCGGAAGCCGACCGAGTATTTGTCGAGCAGATCATGGCCAAGGCAATGGCCAATCGTCCGTCATTGCCGGACGTGGGTCTCTGAGTTGTCCTGACAGGAGTTTTCCATGTCCGAGATCATCGGCCACAACTACATCGGCGGTGCGCGCAGCGCCGCCGGAACCGTCACCCTGCACAGCCATGATGCCAGCAGCGGCGAGGCCCTGCCCTTCGTCTTCACCCAGGCCACGGCTGCTGAAGTAGATGCCGCCGCCCAGGCTGCCGCGTCTGCCTACCCGGCGTTTCGCGCGCTGTCAGCCAGCCGGCGAGCGGAGTTTCTTGAGGCCATCGCCGCGCAACTGGATGCCCTGGATGATGACTTCATTACCCTGGTCACCCGCGAGACCGCCCTGCCCACCGGCCGTATCCAGGGCGAACGCGCCCGCACCAGCGGTCAGATGCGCCTGTTCGCGCAAGTCCTGCGCCGGGGTGATTTCTACGGCGCGCGCATCGACCGCGCCTTGCCCGAACGCCAGCCACTGCCAAGGGTCGACCTGCGCCAGTACCGAATCGGCGTCGGCCCGGTCGCGGTGTTCGGCGCAAGCAATTTCCCCCTGGCATTCTCCACCGCCGGTGGCGATACCTCGGCCGCGTTGGCTGCGGGCTGCCCGGTGGTGTTCAAGGCCCACAGTGGGCATATGGCGACGGCGGAACAGGTGGCCGATGCAATCATCCGCGCCGCCGAGCAAACCGATATGCCCAAGGGCGTGTTCAATATGATCTACGGCGCCGGGGTCGGTGAAGCCCTGGTCAAGCACCCGGCGATTCAGGCCGTCGGTTTCACCGGCTCACTGACCGGGGGACGCGCGCTCTGCGATATGGCCGCCGCACGGCCGCAGCCGATTCCGGTGTTCGCCGAAATGAGCAGCATCAATCCGGTGCTGGTGCTGCCCGAAGCCTTGCAATTGCGCGGCGAAAAGATCGCCAGTGAACTGGTGGCTTCAGTAGTGCAAGGTTGCGGTCAGTTCTGTACCAACCCGGGCCTGGTGATCGGCATCGCCTCGCCAAGGTTCACGGCGTTCACCGCGCTGCTCAGTGCCTTGATGAACGAACAACCGGCGCAAACCATGCTCAACGCCGGCACGCTGCGCAGCTACGGTAACGGTGTGCAGGCCCTGCTCGATCATTCAGGCGTCAGCCATCTGGCCGGTAAGCCACAGCAGGGCAATCAGGCACAGCCGCAACTGTTCAAGGCCGATGTCCGTCTGCTGCTCAATGGCGATCCGCTGTTACAGGAAGAGGTCTTTGGCCCGGCCACTGTGGTCATCGAAGTAGCCGACAATGCCGAACTGCAACAAGCGCTGCAGGGCTTGCACGGTCAACTGACAGCCACGCTGATTGCCGAGGCCGGCGATCTGCAACGTTATGGCGAGCTGCTACCGCTGCTGGAGCAAAAGGTCGGGCGGGTATTGTTCAACGGCTATCCGACCGGTGTCGAAGTCGGTGATGCGATGGTCCATGGCGGGCCTTATCCGGCCACCTCCGATGCACGGGGCACCTCAGTCGGCAGCCTGGCCATCGAGCGTTTCCTGCGCCCGGTGTGCTACCAGAACTGCCCGGATGCCTTATTGCCCGAAGCGCTGCAAAACGCCAACCCGCTGGGCATCAATCGCCTGGTCGATTGCCACAGCCAGCGCACACCGCTGTAAAAACCGGGCACCATCGGCTGGATCGATGGTGCCCTGATTCATTCAGGCCAGCAGCGCTTTCAGATCGTTGTACAGCGCCTCGGGAATCTGCACACCCTCCACCAGACTGCGCGCACGCGCCTCATAACGCCGTTGCGACGGCAAGCGTGCGCCCTGCCCCTCAATGCTTTCGAACACGGCTTCGGCACGGGCCAGATGCTGCTCGGTGGCCGCGCCGAGAAAACGCTGCGGATCAAAGGCGATAAGCAGTTCGCCATGGTACGGCGACGACTTGCTGCCGGCGTCATAGGCCAGGGATTCGGCACTGGTCAAATCACCGATCAGCGGCCCGGCGATCAACTCCACCATGGCCGCCAATGCCGAGCCCTTGTGCCCGCCGAACGTCAGCATCGCGCCGCTATCGAGCACCACATTGGCATCGGTACTCGGCTGCCCTTGGGCGTCCACGCCCCAGCCTTCGGGAATGGCCTTGCCGGCACGCCGATGCAGCTCGATCTCGCCACGGGCAATCGCGCTGGTGGCGAAATCGAAGACAAAGGGATTGTTACCGGCACGCGGCCAACCGAAGGCGATGGGATTGGTGCCGAACACCGGCTGACTCCCACCGGCCGGTGCGACCCAGGCATGGCTGGGCGTACAGGCCAGCGCAACCAAGCCGGCAGCGGTCAGTTGCTCGATCTCGACCCAGAGCGCGGAGAAATGCACACAGCGATTGATCGCCAGGGCCGCGATCCCGTTGGCCCGGGTTTTCTCTTGCAGCAGCGGCAGGCCCGCCTGGAACGCCAACTGCGAGAAACCACCCGCCGCATCGACACGCACAATGGACGGCGCCTGATCGATAACCTGCGGCTCAGCGTCGGCGGCCACCTTGCCGTTCCTCAGTGAATTCACACAGCCCAGCACCCGATACAGGCCATGGGAGGCACAGCCATCGCGCTCGCCGGCAATCACCGTGTCGGTCACCGCCTGGGCGTGGGCAAGGTTGAAACCGTTGTGCAACAGGATCGATTCGGCCAGCTCGCGAGCTTCAGCCAGGGACAGTCGGATCATAATCAGCTCCTTGAACAGACTGTCCAGACTGGTCCATTCCAGGGCTCACGGCTTGATCGCTTTAGGCCAGGACGATGACGAATTCGGCACACCCTTGTAGCTCGACAGAGACCGTATTGCCCAGCCATCGAAACATTCTGTAACCCCCTCGATTTGGCAGGCGCGGCGCCAGCACGTTCAATGAGCGTTTTCTGCAAGGAGCAGGCTATGCCTACCGAACAAATCATTCTGATGGCCATCTTTGGCATTGTTGTCATTGCCTGGGGTATCAGGCTGGACATGAAGAACCACAAGAAGGAAAAAGCCGCGCGGCAGGCCCAGGGCAATAACGGGGCTTGATCGGGTGATCGGCGTCTCCTCTGGCCGGCCGCCCCTGCTCAAAAAACAAAGCCCAGCATCAAGCCGGGCTTTTTTTATGGTGTTGGCCTCAGCCTTTTGGAGGCGCCTTGAGGCTATCCAATCGACCGCTTTCCAGCAAAGCCTTGTACTTCAACGCATCCGCTTCACTGTGATAAACGCCGACCAGCACATCGCCCTGGTAGACATCCCACATCCGGACGCCCGCGTTATTGGCGTCATGGGACATGTGATCCTCATCGCGTTCTTTGACGGTAATGACCATTGGCACATCCTCTGGGTTGAGGCAGGTAAGATATTTTTTACTCCTGTTGCTTCCAAGATTCCATACTCAATACCTTGGAAACGGGGGCCGCTTTACTGTCTCGCGAACTCAGCCATTTGGGTGGTTGCCCACTGCTGACGATAGCTGATTGGAGGGAGATGCGCCCTCCAGCAAGGCATCCACCACCGCACGCGCCACCTCCACCGAATGCAGCATGCCCCAGAACAACGCCCGCTCGACCGGGTTGGTGTGCAGGCTGATTTCGTCGCCGTTGAGTTCCGCCGTTTCGAGCAGATTGGAAACGTAGACCAGGGCGTCCTGGGCGGTGATGCCGGGTTGGATGGCGAATAGCGTGGGTTTGTAGGGGGCTTCGGGGGTGACGGGTTTGGAGCTGGTGAATGCCAGGGTGTCGAGCAAACGGGGGGTGTTTGCCGGGGCTGGCTCGGACTCGTTGAATGGCGTATCAGAGAGTTTGCGCAGGTACATAGCCCTATCGGCAGTGCTGAGGGCTTTGCGAGCGAAGGGCGGATCGGGAGTGATTTTCTTAGCCATGGAGATACTCCTATTCACTAAAGGAGCCCGCCACATTTCGTTACCAAGCGAAGGGGTGGCGAACTGTACGCAGGTTGGTAAACCGGTGAATAGGAACCGGCAGGCCGAAGCCTCCTGCGCACAGCCCGCCATAACGCGAACACAAAAAAACCGCTCTCGCGGCGCTGTGCGCCTACTCAAATCCGGGTTACCAAGCCCGATCGCTGAATTTGCAGCGACACCTGAACATTAGCCCCGACGTTTGGCGCAAGCAATATTCTCCCATGCCTGAAACGTGTGGGAAATATGAGTTTTTTTGGAAGGCTATTTCGCGTGTCTTGCGGACTGTCGCCAGTTGGTGCTGAACGCATGGCACACATACTGGCCTGGGCTGCATACCACATGGATGGCAACCCGATCCCAATAGGCGGCTCTTTCTATGAGGACTGGCCTCCTGACGCAGCCGAAACAAGGTAGTATTCGCCTGCTTTCGGCCAACTGCGGACATTCATGAAGTAGGGAAAACTATGGCAACTGAGCGCGTCTATAGCTACTTTGACTATGACGGAGAGGTCGAACTGCCGGAAGAAGGAGTGGCAAATTTCGGAGGCGCGCCACACTACTTTTGGCTCCGTGAAGGCAGTTCAACACCTGAACATGGAATTTATGACCTTGCGCCCATCGATGTCATCCTACTGGACAAGGTCGTAGAGGCAGAAGCGATCTGGCACGCATGGGACTTGGACTACCACGCAGGGAGAGTGGAACTGGATAGCCATCCAATGCGCTCCGGCGTCAATCTTCATTTCGCGAGTCTCATGCGCGAAATCTCAGCAGCCGCGTCGCGGCTTCGCGCAGACGCGTTTCGGCGCGGTGCGACATTCAGGTCGACCCAAGCGTATCTAGTCCATGCGAGTCAGTTCCAAGGCAAGCGGTGGCCTGTACCAGGCCTTCACTCAGCGACTCTTGAAGTGAGCTGGCTGAACGCCTAGGTTTGATTGCGAACGCGGTTGCACGACCGTTTTTCGGCGAAGCGAACTTCCGCTTCGGGTCGGTCAGCGACGGCCTGACTTCAACCGTCGCTAATCGGCCGATTCTGTTGAAAAAGTCGGTCTCGGTTTTCACAACACGCAGGCGCGAATGGACCTACGGTAGTCAGCCAGCTTCAATCGAAGGCAGGCCCCACTTTTTAAATCGTATTGGCCAAGGCGCTGGTGGATGATGCTGAGTTAGGGATGATGCACATCAGCCAGCCGCCACAAACCTCCGCCTGGTCACGAACAGCCCCGCGCCCACCGGCACGGCAAGGACCGACATCAATCCCATGTCAAAGCCCAGCAACTGAGCCTGGCTCACGGCAATGCAGCCGATTGCGCCAGCCACCACCAGCGTCACCCCTAGCCACTTGCGCAGCGGGTACGGCTTAAGAAACCGATCGAGTAGAAAGGCCAGCGCCACGACGATGATCGTCTGGGTAATTTCGGACATGTGCAGCCCCACTCAGGTCTTGATGATCAGGGATTCGGAAGAGCGCTGTGGGCCAATCCCACCATTGACCTGCGCCTGGATGCTGACGATTACGTCGCCTGCATGGTAGGTGGGCAGAGCGTCATTGACGTACGAGCGCACACCCGCCGTTACAACAGTACCTGCGGCGAAACTGCCTACAGGCCCAGCTAAACCGCCCACAGTACCGGCAGCGCCACCGAAGGCGGAGGCGGCCAGGTTGGCGAGTTTGGTGCGTTGGGCATCTAGGGCGTCGGCCTGTTGCCGGGTCAGCGGCTTGGAGATACCGATCATCATCACGCACGGCAGGTTCTTGGCCTGCATCTTGTCGTACACCTCTACGACCTTGCTGTTGACCTGATAGTGGGCGCTTTTCGCTTCGCCAAAATGAAGCTCGCGCAGGCGGCCGCGCTCGCTGTCGGTGAGGGTGATCTTGAGACGCTAAAAACGATCCCCTGCGGGGTCATGTATTGGAAAGTCCCTTCGACCTTCATTGCACGCATCCTTTCGAGCAAAAGGGGGGATTCTCTACAAACAGCGCCCAAGATACAAACCACTACTTTGCTGGCAGATCGCGGTCTGATGGAAGAAAACCTGCAATTGATCTGCGGCCTCGCACTGCCTGATGAATGCCAAATCGCGCGCCAGAAGCTGCAACGCTCTCCCCCGCCCACTCACCGTACGCAACTAACAGTGGCCTATGAAACGTCCTGTCCAGATCGAACCTGCCCACCCAATTCGGGTAGTTGCCAGCCAGCGGCGCTGTTAGGCCTTGGCCATCAGTCGAGCATGTGCTGTTGGTATGAAATTGAGTGATTTACGCGGCGTCGCCGCAGTGACTTAAATTCTGCAGTTTTTAAAATAATGAATTTCCCAAATCCCAGTAGAAAGTTTCAAGTGGTTGGTGTTAACGAGTTCAGCTTGTACCACGTCTTTTTGCACCACAATGACATCAGAATGCCCGTGGCAATCGACACCAGTGGTATGCTTGAAGCAACACCCAGTGTTGGAAACACCAACAGTATTTGCGAGTCGTTACCGCCGAGCATCATCGAAGCCCCAATCCCCATCAAAATACCTGCCAACAAATGAACACCCGCCTTTGATGGGGCAAAGGCCTCGAAACGGAACGTATTCCTGTACAGGGTAAAACTCAGCATGCCTGCCAGTAACATAACAAACACCGCAATACGCCGGGCGCTGATTGCCATATCGGCTTGCCAGAACATCTGCGAAACGTTGTAAAAGAACACACTAGGTGTCCATAACGGCTCGAACGTATAGAGCGCACTCGTCAATGCACCGAGCAGCATACTGGAGAGCACCAGGTGTTTATTACCATGCACGGCGACCAAAAATATCAGCACCAGCGCCACTACACCGATCAACAGCCAGTAATGACGGCTGGAAATTTCCGGCATCAGAAGGGTTTTCTGTTCGGGCATCATGCGCAGGTAATACCAGAGCACGATCCCCAGCACCCAGCCGATCATCGTGAACAGTTTATTGAAATTGCCGCTGGCAAATCTGGTCAGTGTGCCGACGCTGCAACCGTTGTTCAGTACCGATGCCACCCCGAACAACAAGCCTCCCGCAATCAGTAAAGGATAGGAAATACCAGGCGAGTACAGCGGCAGGCTGACCTCAGAGAAACGATAGAGCGGGGCCAGCATCAACCCGAACAATCCACACGATGTCAGTGCCACAAACAACGTCGGGCGACCAGCCAGCAATTGTTCGCACGCTTTGACAAGACACATACCCATTCGCTGCGAAACCCAGCCGATCAGGAACGCTAATACCAACGCCATCAGTAAAGAGAAAACCATGTTCGTGCGCCACTGCTGATTTGGATGGACCGGGCCTCAGTAGGCATTAGCGTAGCTCTCGATCAGGCGACCTGTGTATCTGACGCGGAAAATTGGGACCGGATGTGCCAGACGCCGTCAGATGCGGAATTTCACGTTCCTGATCTGAGGTTCTGGCGGTCACTCAGGGATGGACTGCCATGCGAGCAGCCTGGCAGAACTGGTTTATTTGGAACGTCTTACCAATTTGAACCGCCAACAGACAGATCAGCGTCGGCCGGGTCGTTGACGCTCACTGCGCCAGTATTACCGTCGTGGCTGATGTACGGGCAGTTCCCTGTCGGTGGAACTGGAAAATTCTGGTCGTTGCTGTAGTCAAATATCCTGCTTTGTCCAAGGTGGTCCGTAATTCTCCAGGTTCCCTTAATCACGCCTTCGTCGGACGTGTACTGGATTTGCGCCGTAGCGTTCGGTGGTAAAATCCATGGCCCGTTTTGAGACTGACCCGAGCCGTCGCCGGAGAACCAAACGTTACCAAATTGATTACCTGCACTGCCATCGGTCACGATTTCAAATGTCCAGCTTGCATCCGATTGGTTGTAGATATGGCGGTCTGTCATGCTAGTTCCTTCTTGGGGGCGGGATCAGTTGACCACTACACGCATCACTGAGGTTCATTGCTTCCATAATGCCGTTTGGCCACCCGAGAGCTTAGCAGCACGTGCGTAGGGGGGCTCTATCTTCGTTCACGCATCCGGTAGCGGCGTCTCTCATATGGCATGGGCGAACCGCATCTGAAGACAAGAACGGCATCATTGGGGAGCCTGCAGAATTCAGAAAAATAACAAATCCCCCCCCTTTAGACATTGACTGATCGTTAAGACTCCCAAGCAGCACAGGGCAAAAAGCCTGAGAGACTGAGTGCTTTGTCGTTGATCAGTTGGCATCACTCAACGAAGTTTTAACGATGCCATTGTCAGCAAGTACGGTTCTGAAAAATCCAACCGCACTTCCCAAAACAGACGCTCCTACCCTTTTGCTATATAGAAAAGCATTACCCACGTCATGCCAATAGTAGAACAAGCAGCCCCCATCAAGACACTGGCGATCTTTCTTATGCCCGCAAAACCGCTAGTTGAAATAAGCTTTGCTATCAGACCTACACTTCCCCCCACCGCTACAACCTGGCGAAAATGGTCTATGGACATCGTCAGGGGATCATATTGCTTACGCAAGAAAAAGCCCGCAAAAACAATCCCAAGAATCACTGACAGCAAGATATATTTCCCGCCGAGTACTGATTTTTTCTCATCCATCTGTGCCCGTCCCAAACCTCTAGTCAGATCATCAACCCACCCCCTTCCTGGCCCGCCCTGCTCCTCGGCATAGGGAAACGTGGGACATATTTATTTTACGCAGAATCCGACCTCGGCTAACCGCAGCCTCACCACAGGGGGACTTCAACCAAAAGCTGATGTCCAGGGCAAAAAATAAATCCGCCACCTTTTCACCGGAACTATTTGACCTAGGCAGCGCCAGGCGGCCATGGCTTTGGATCGGACCTGTCAGGCGGATCATAGAGTTCCTGCTCCCATGCTTCGAACGCAGGCGAGGCTTTGTAGGAGGGATCACAATATTCGCGAATGTATTGCGCGGCTCGAAATTCTGCGTATTTGGCGTTTGTCGGAGCCCCGTACTCGTCAAGTTCTAGAACATTGACAAAAATTGCGTACGCGGTCTCCAGCATGCTCGGCTCCTCCGTCATGCATACCCGGTAGTCAACACCCTCAAGTAGCGGAAGCCCTACTGTGCCGTTCGCGATCCAGAAGCTAAATGTTCTCAGCGCGCCGGAAAACTGCGGACTCAATCTCTTTGGGTAAAGCATGCTGGTTGTTGCTCCAAATCAGCTCAATCTGCATTCTCGGGTTTCACCGTCTGGCAGACAAGCCTCTAGGCCACTTATTGATATCTGAGATGGCGCACCGATCACCACAGACAGCAATCGGCCAAAGCTGGTCGCTCAGGAGTCACTCAAACACAGGGCGAAGAAAGCTTCGCTCATAGCTCAGAATGAACTTCAATTCGGTCGCCTATCCCATTCCAAAGCACCAATATCACTGAACAGACGCTGAATGACGAGTTGAATTCATGCCCAGCAAGAGGCCACCTGGTTGCTCCGTGTAGTCAATGCCACTAGGCTGCGCTGGCCCTCTCAGCGGGCAACTTTGACTTCAAGGGAAGCGTACATGGATCGATTTCTCCGCTTTCACCCCAGGCTGGTACAGCTGGAGCTCTACTGCGTCATCTTTCCGATGATGTGCATTTATACTTATTTTTCCTTCCGCTACGTTCCCCTAATTGCACTATTTGCCTTAGGCTCAGTGTCACTATTGATACTGTTGCTCATCCCGTTGTTCCTGTGGTGGGGGTTGCTCGGGCTGGTTCGTCTGTTCAAACACTTCAGAGATGCGCAGGTCCGGGTTGGCCGGAATACCTGGCTGGGTATCGCCGGCAGTCTCGTTGCCATTTTGTCGATGGTGTTGTGGAAGACAACCGACTGGCAAAGGCTGATGTGGTTGGGAGTTGGCTTACCGTATCTTGCGGTGGTCGCGCACTGGACGTGGCTTTATTGGAAAAAATACCGGCAATCCATCGCAGCAATTAAAGGCTTTCGCTGGGTAGTTGTAGCTGCGCTGCTTGTGACATGTTTTTATGCAGCCACCGCGCCACTAGATATAAATCTTGGCCGGCTTTGAGCGCCGCGCCAGCGGTTAGGAATCTATTTCGTACAAAGCCTGGAAAAACCGTACCAGGGATACGCACGCCCAGACTAAAAAGCCCGCGAACAAGGATGCGTCAGAGGAGTGTCAATTCGCGGATTTGGAGTCCAACTCAGCAATCGCGCCGCCGGCCATTAGATGCAATTTCTCGCTCAACCTTCATGACCACCACCATTGAGCCCCAAACCCGGCGCTTTCACTTCAGAGATGTGTCACTCATCCGCCCAATTTGCTGGCAAGCATTTCCCGCACAGCGCCGACCAAATGAGCCTCGCCAGCACGCGCAGGTAACAGGCTGAACTCAACGTCGGGCAAAGGCGGTAACGGGAAGGCTGGCCGGCAAATCTCTGCGCCCATCGGCACCGCCGAGGTATTCAGGCAAGCGACGCCCAGCCCTGCCATCAGTGCTGATTGCAGCCCTGCCACTCCGGACGCGGAATGGGCAATCACATACGGCACGTTGTGTGCCTCCAGCGTCTCTCGGGTGAGGCGTTGGAGGCTGCATCCCTGTGGCAGCACCAAAAGTGGCAACGCGTTATCTTCTTCATTCCTCGGCTCAAACCCCGAAGCAGATACCCAATGCAATGCTTCCCGACGCACCGGGATGCCCTCGGGAAGGCTTCGGCCATCGAGTATGCGCATTGAAAGGCCGATATCGAAGTCACCCGTATCTGCCCCGCTTTCTATTTGCAGACTCTTTCGCACCGACACATGCAGTCGAAGGCGTGGATAGTTCAGGCGCAGTTGCTTCAACAACTCGGCAATCGAGCCAGGCAAAAAGTAGTCGGTGATCGCCAATCTCAATTCGCCGGCAAACGTCACTCCGCGCACGTCTTCAAGGGCGCGATCACTCAAGGCCAGCAGTTCTCGTGCATGCACCATCAGGCGCTCCCCGGCCGGCGTAGGCCGCACGCCCTTTTTCCCCCGTTCCAGCAGCGTTACCCCGGTGAACGCTTCGAGCTTGCGCAATTGTTCGCTCAACGCTGATTGCGACCGACACAGTCGCGGCGCGGCCTCCGATAGGCTGCCGGATTCCATGGCAACGGTAAAAGATCGCAAGAGATCAAGGTCAAAGGGGCGCATGCTCATCCTGCTGTTTTCCCGATAGATAGATGCATATCTTCCGGCTTTTCAGCAGCAACGCAACTTCTTACTCTGCGCTGGACATTCATTACCCGCAAAGGAGCTCAACATGCCCGGTATAACACTCAAGATTTCTGGCGAGCCGAACCTTGAACTGGTCCACAGCATCGTCCCCAAGATCACCACTCTGACCTGTGAATTACTGGAAAAGCGACCGGAACAGACCCTGGTGATGGTGCAGTTCCTGCCTCATGAACAGTGGTTTATCGACAGCCGCTCGCTGGCCGAACAAGGACGCAACTCGTTCCGCCTGGAAGTCACTATCACGGATGAAACCAATACCAAGGCCCAGAAAGCGCGCTACCACCATGAGGCTTTCGAATTGCTGGCCAAAGAAATAGGCAATGTTCACCCTCACTCAAACATCCATGTGATCGACTGCCGTGCCAGTGCCTACGGCTATGGTGGTTTGAGCCAGGAGTACAGACTCCACCACCCTTGACCCCCGGTTCATCGTGACCGGCGCAATTCGAGCTTACATAGGTATCGATACCTGTCTGATGACTTCAGTGGGATGACCTCCATGGGTCGGAAGAAGCCTTTGAGCGACGATAGCTAGGCCTTGAAATTAAAGAAACCTGGCGAAGAGCATTGGGCGCCATGCTCGGTGCCCAATTATGGACTCAGCCGCGTGCGTTGCGTCCCGGCTCATCCTCAGCAACCCGCCACCGCCAGTACTTATCTGGTCCGACCCATACAACAAAGTCGAGTGTCAGCTTCTTGAAGGCGTTCAGCACAGCGGTGCCCAGCACGAGGTTGCCTTCAGTATTTTCGCGCAGCAGTACCTCAGCGTTGGCCCTGACTATATGGTCGACAACGTCGTCTTGGTAAAGGCACCCGCCCTTTTCGATTTGTGCCAACATCCAGCCAGAAACTGACTCGGCATCAGTAGTCACTTCGGCTCGTCCTCAACCGGCACTAGCGATTCGCCGGGGAAGCGGCCCATCTCCAGTTTCTTGCCTGCGAACCACTGACACTCAAAATTTTTACTATCGCTGCCGTAGGCGCCTCGGACTGTCATCACTGGGCCGCCAGATTTAATCCTCACCAGATCCCCAACCTCGAATAGTGTTTCCTTAGGCATGTCGCTTTCCTTGAGTAGTAGCTAATTGGCATGCCGATAGTAGTCCCATGGCTGAACGAAGCACAACCCGTATGCCAGCGCTGCACAGTCGCGCTTTTATGCATCGTTGATAAGATTCCTTTCGCTGCTGCTTGATGTGCGTCGGCATTACGTCGCATGCAGCCGAATGCATCTGGTACATGTATCGAGATGTGTCTGCCCAGTGAGGATCTCTCAGCGAGCGAGATCGCTGCTTTTTATACCGGTTCTACTTTCAAAGCAATTCTAGCCGCCGCTAGAGCTGCAACCAAACACAGTTCCAAATTAACCTGCAACTGGTAGATATCCCCCTCTGCAATTCTGCTACTCACCCGAGCCAGGGATGAATTGGTTGTACACATCTATCGAACCGGCTTCCCTTCTTAACATGCTATAGCTGCAATAATCCAAAAAATCAGGAAAGTGTCGCTTCCTAATATAGGTCGCGAACTCACTCAGCGCAGCACACGCGTTATAACAGCTATCTGAGACCTTCTTCTGCCAAACTTCCAGCTGCTGATCAAAAAAAACCGCCATTGGATTAGGGTAAGTTCTCTTCCAAGTGCTATTCCAACACCTTTCACCATTTTGCTCAAATGTACCCTCATCATGAAAAACGTTCACAAGCTCATTTAGCCGAGCAACAAGATTCTTAATCACCACGGACTCATCATCTAGGAAGTTCATCGAAAAGAGCTTTGACACTAAGATCGCGATGGCTTTTAAATCTATTACATCCAAAGCCCCATAAGATATTTGCTCATCCATCTCCGTCCATTTCTCGATGGAGAGATTTTCTGACACAGCCTGCGCTGCAACTTTTATCGCCGACGAGTGAGTTCTGCCAATACTATATCTATTAATTAGACGCCGCTGTTGACCATCCTCTAGCTTATAGAATAAATCTTCGAGCCCACCTAAAGTCAGAAACTCTGCATCAACATTACGATCCCGCCCCAACTTCGCCACTCGACGGATAACTTCGGCATCGGCACCCTGATATTTGTCGTTCAGAACAAAAACATACTTCTTTAGCTTTATTAAATAGTGCCAGCTCGCTGCCAGCTTATCGAAGTCATTGACAAGCTTTAGTGAGGCGGCTTTAAGAGTAGCGTCAGTGATCCTTTGCGGCGAATACACCTGGTAAAATGTTCCGGTCGCTCCGACAAACCCGTCATTGCCCCCATCTCTTTGCTGTCTCACAGGACAGAAGCCTGGCACAGCCATTCTCATAAGCTCATTGAAGAAGCTCTGAAATGACAAGTCATCAGACTTATGAAATATCAACTCCAGTTCTAAAGCGAACTTTACATCGCTCATCCTCGCACCACCCCGATACCCTACTATTCGGCAATATAAGATTCACGTAGCGCCTTGAGTGTTTCCAAATCATCAATCCAGTAGCGCGATGTCAGTTCGATTGCAAGATTTTTCCCTAGCTCACTGACTTCATCCCGCAGCAGCTTGATTGAGTTAAACTTAGCTTCCGAGTCAATGATCTTGCGGATTCCATCTGGGGTGTTTAAGCCCATTGTCCACAATTTGCTGTCGATGAGCCGAGTCAATTGCTGCTTTGCCACCGCAACCAAAGCTAACTCGTTGTACGCCGGAACCGACATAGGGCTGCTTTCGAAGTGGTACACCAACCCTGCAATTTCATAGCTATTTATCAGAATAGCTGTAGGATTATCACTGTCTGCTTTCAGATTTTTGAGCATACGAATAATCTTCTTAGCTCCACCGCGCGTGCATGTTTCTTTCTCGTTTATTTTATCAATATGAAGAAATGGTCTATTCAGAAATGTATTATGAGTGTTTTTCTGATAGATCTTAACTTCGCGATCTCGCTTATTTTGGCTAGCCTGATAGGTAGCTGAGTCATGCCAATGTGAAGGCACCACATCCACGCTTCGCGCTAGGCTTCCTCCAGACAGAGCTATCGCCTTATCTTTGGTGATATCAACATCGGCAGCTGGATAGGCAGCTTTTAATGCCACCTCAAGCGCCTTCCGCAGAGCAGCAAGCTGATCGATGCCGCTAGGGCCAACCCAATCTGAATAAGCTGTAGTGTTAGCCCTGACGCCCTGAGCATCTATAGTCAAATATTGACCTAACAGCACCAAAATGTCGATGTCGCTAACGCCTCTAATGTGGACGTTTAGCGGGACAGAACCCTGATATTCAAATTTTATATCTCGGTCGATCCTGTTGGATATCTGGCTTTTAACCCTCTCGCCTTCAGCAACAGAGTTTCTGGTGTAGGTTGGATCAACCTCCTGCATGATTCCCAGCGCGTACTTCGCCCACTGCTTGATCGAGCGGGTCTCAAATTTTTCTGAACGATTACTCGCCGTTGCATAAGCACTATCCATCACAACCGTGCTACTGCTGCCACGACGCCGAGATTTCAGGTCAGCAAGCCTACGATTAACATCCTTTGCCATTATCTATTTCCTTGTAAATGTCATGATGCCAGCGGTGCCACGCCCTTTAGCAGTGAAATAATCCCCAGTAGAAATTTTGAGGCCTTTAGAAAATCTCATTTCACTGTACCCCTGATGGGCATTGAGATGCGCATTGCCGGGCTTAGGCTTATTATAATAACTGTACATCAACATCCAGCAGCCATCAGGCTCAGGAATCAATGCTACCGACAGGCTATGAGAAACGGATGACCTGGTTTCTAACCTGACTCGAATTTTTTCCCAAGTTTGAGATATGGTTACATCACCCTTCCAATCTTGAGTGACGGTTCCATCATCATTAAGTGTCTGGCCGACGCAGCCCCAATCTCCAGCAATATTGGGAACTTGAGCCAAGAAGCTCAACGGCCGCCAGCCGTACTTATTGAAGAACCAGTGAAGAGCTGTATAAGTCAGGCTTGCGGTGATTGGAATCACCAGAAAATACTTACTCCAGTCTGGCAAGCCCAACTGCGCCATCAGATCGGATAGCCCGATCCCAATAGCCGGGAGAAAGGAGACAACTATCGTGGCTAGCATCCCTAGGTAGCGCCCGATGGTGCTTCGGCGATGCCCAATTACCGAGTACTCATGATCCTGCATGCCATCCCTCGCATCGCAACTCCGTTGACCGAGTGAGGATGATAGCACTTTGGAATTGAGCGTTCTCGAAACTAGATCTGTGTCGTGACCCGCACACGAACGGCGGCTCGGGATTCAAGGCTTGCTTTAACCACGCTCACGACCCTATGGATGCTGGTCTCTGGCGGAGGCAGTGAGGTCATCCAGTTCCTCAGACAAGGCCTTTAAGGCTTCTGGATCTGTACCGCGCTCGGTTTCTGCGAGGGTCAGGGCCACCAGCGCGGCGTCATTTAACCCCAGCTCAGCTGAAAGGCTTATAAGCATTAGAAGCGTGGGGACGTTTTGTAGCCTCTAGCCTGAGGCTTCCACAGAGAATTTTACTTAACCGATTACGAGAGAGATGGCACGGGCAAGACATGCTGGGGCACAAAAAGGCGGTATCTGCTTCGCAGCAATGTGTGTCGGCTATGGGTCGGATAGCGACGGTCTAGCATCGACCGTCGCTATAGATGGTCAGACTTCCGTCTGTTCCGCCATTTCCAGGGCATCATCGACCTCGATTCCCAGGTATCTGACGGTGCTTTCAAGCTTCGTATGACCAAGCAGGAGTTGGACAGCTCTCAGGTTCTTTTGGCTTCTTGAGACACGAGAAGGAAATTACCTCGTTGGTAGCTTCAAACGTGGAGGCGGGCGACGGAGTTTTCTTGAGTTGCTTCGTTCCGGTGAACGTCTCCAATCTGAGGATTGAATGTTCTGGGGGAGTGGAACTGCATGGCAGCTGATGAACGCTGGACAGTTGCTCGGGCAACGAGAAATTTCGATGAGTTGCTAGAGAAGGTAATCATGACGCGTAAACCGGTTTTTATCGATGGTCAGCAAAGGAGCGCAGTGCTGATCTCGATCGAAGAGTGGAACGCCGTCCAGGATGAGCTCCGCCCCCGTGTTCTGTCAGACCTCTGAGAAATCGCTTGCTAGAAGTGCCAATCCGATGAGAAGAAGGCCTCCCTGCGTCACCCTCCCCCTCGCGCTGGAGCTGGAGCTGGAGCTGGAGCTGGGATTTTTCCTGACCGTGAAGTCCTTCCAATCCCAACTGATGACTGACGGGGTAAGTAACCACCAGAAACAACACCACACCGGTCACATCCGAGACGGAATGCTGGTAGGTCTGGGTGAACGGAATTCCGTTGCCGATGGGGTCATTCCGTGTCACATCCGCCCATCGAGAATCCTCAAAGTTATGGCCAAATGACATCTTCGCCGGTACATTCCTTAACCCGTTGCGCCATGGAAAGAGGAATGGGGGCACGGCCCCGCCGTTACACGGGTATGGACTGAGAGATAGAAGGATGAAAGATCCAGATGCTAGCCCCAGCGCAGCGGGGTATGGCTACCAGTATGAACGCGCGCTGTACCGTATCTTCACGGCACCCAATGCGCAGACTAGGTTTGGCATTGAAACGGCTGATGATGTTGAAGAGATCAGCCAGACAGCGACAGGTTCTCGGCGTGTGTCAGAACAAGCGAAGCTCTCTGTTCAGCCTCGCAAAAACCCACTGCAAGACAGCAGTAAAAACCTGTGGAAGACACTCCGCATCTGGTTGAACGGGTTAGCGGCTGCCCGGAAGGAGCATGAGGAGTTGCAATTCCTCCTCGTCACGAACCGCGTGCTTAAGAAAGGCACGCTGGCCATGCGGCTCTCTGATGCCCTTTCAAAGCAAGATGTGGCAGACGCGGTCGTTGCGCTTCGAACGCATGCCGCCGGAATGACAGGCAAGCCTGGCGAGATCGCTCGGGATGTCATCGCGTACTCGGACGCCGACTTGGCATTTCTGATCGAGCACATGTCCATTGAGGACGGCCAGCTCAATGCTCAGATGAAGCAGCGGGTGATCGCGTCCCTCCACCTCCCCGAGGATGCGGTAGCGAATGCTGAGGACATCTACCATGGTCTGGTCGGTTTCCTGTTCGACCATTGCCAAGAGACCTGGGTAGCCCGAAAGCCTTTCTGGACGACCGCTCAGCCTTACTACAACAAGCGTCAAGCGCTCGTTGAAGCGTTCATGAATGGCCCTTGGGAACCTCTGCCCTTCGAGAAAACCGAGTTCGCAGAGTGGGCCGAGAAGATCGACCCCGCGGACATGCTTTTCGTGGAGCAACTCACCAAAATCAACGTGCCGAAAAACCTGCTGATGAAGCAATTCGGCTTCTACTGTGCCGCCTACTCTGAGCGCATCCGCCTTCTGGAGTCAGGTGGAGTTCTGTCCAAGGACTTTGATCTGGCTGAGCGTGTGCTCAGTGACCGTTGGGAGGCGATCAACGACCGCCACCAGTTGGACAACATGACGTCGCTGGATGACTACGGCACGGCTGATTACAAATCTGTGATGACCAAAACCTTATTTCCAGAAACCTTTCCCATGAAGGTTGGACGGGTGAACTCCACGGCTCAGTACCTGTTCAGCGGCACCTATCACAGGATGGCCAACGCCGATGGAACACATTCGCCCATCCATTGGCACCGTGACGCACCGACCTCGGAGGATGAGTCATGAGTGAGGTGTATCTGGATCATCAATTGATCCACAACTCGTCATTGGCCTGCTTTCTTCTGACGCACTTCATAGTCGAATACCAAGAGGCAGGGCTTGGGCAAACCCCGGATCTACCGAAACTGATGCTGGTGCTGCCCTTTGTGTGGAATCAGCGCTCACGCGATGCGTTGAGCCCGCGCACTAGCCGCTCCACCCTGGGTGCAGTGCTCAGGGAGACCCCGGTGTTGAAAATTGATCTGCAGCGAAGGGTGTCCGCCCATGCGGCTACCACCCTACAAGGGCTCAATCTCGCCGTATCTTCGCGTCTGGTTGGAAAGATCAGCTCCAAGGGGAGTGAGACCAGCTTCCAAGTCCTAGTCGATCGTTGGCCACGAGGCATCAAGAACACCATCCCCGCGGCCATGCTGCAGACCACTGAAAAACTGGCGAAGTGGTTTGCCACCGACACGACAGAAAATCTGTACAAGCTCTTGT
>NZ_JALJES010000026.1:0-86807 GCF_023242525.1 Pseudomonas sp. MWU12-2319 | reverse complement strand
GAAAGGGCTGGTCGCTGCGGATTGATGGGCCAATGCCTGGCTCAAGATCCAGCTTGCGCGCATGTTCCAGATCGCGTGATGGTGCCCGCGTCGCAAGCCCGGGAATTTGAATGCGTCGCCCTTGCTTGGATTACGACGTTTAGGGACTGCGGCGCTCTCGCCCTCCTTCGCGGGAGCCCACGGGAAACGCAGGCCATCAGGAAGAGCATGGATGCCCTTTTCCTCACAGAAGATGACAACAAGCATGCCCAGGGCAGCGGCGACGCGGCTGTCGTAGATGATGAAGTCCTGGCAGATCAGCGAATACACCTTGGTCATGCCCGCGTTGAAGCGAAGATTATTCTGGAATTGAGGGCTGTCGAGATTACCAATACGCAGCACCTGTGCGACCTGTGCAATCGTGTTGGCCAAGCCTTTCTGATTGGCCTCAAGCCACTGATTGTTGTGCGCCGACACGCCACCCCAGAACATCGTAGCTTTCGTTCCTCTCAGCATGGTGGCATCGCAGTTCGCCAAGCTGAGATCAGTGCTCAGCGCATTCAATGCATTCGTGTTGCTAGTGGCGCAAGTGCCAGCGCTCACCTTCAAATGCGGTACCCCGGGGTGCTGCCATTCGTACTGTTGGTAAGCATCGTACAGGTCAGTGAACTGCCAGCGTTTAGCCGTTTTCCGGTTGACGTACTCATGCTTGAGCTGCTGATTCGAACCAAGGTGCAGGGCGAGCCACTCGATGAAGGCTTTAACTTCTGCGCGTTGTTTGTATGGGGGATAGATGCGACGGGTCACTTTGGTTTTCATAACCACTCCAGGGTATTGTCCAGAATTCGTTGCTGGCAAAGCGATACTGCAGCACCATAAGGACACTTTTTGTCCCTGAGTACCTGGTGTGAGCGAAATAAAGCCAAAAGATTTGCGCCGCAGAACGCTGACAAAAATTTTGCGCCGTGCAAGAACTCCGCTCACGACCGAGGAACTGCATGCCTTGCAAACGGAATGGGCCGAGCAAATCCCTCACATCAAAACCACCTTGCGTGATCTGCGAGCCCTGGCCGAAGATGAGCAGGTCGTCGGTGAGAAACCCAAAGGTAAAAAGTCCTTTCAATGGAGGTTGCACAGGAATGTGAGCCTCGACCTGGTACTGACGCCGACCGAATCGATGACCCTCCTCGCGATGCTGCAGCATTCTGAGCGCTTCGGCTTCAAGCTTGTGGCCAAGCAGCTGGTCAAGCTGCGTGACTATGCTTTGGGCGTGATCACTCGGAACTCGAAGCAAGACCTGATTGCGCAAGGCCGCATCACGTCCGGCACGCGATTCATGACCCTCCTCCCTGGCATCTACGACCCGGCCCACCTGGATATCATTCAAGCCGCTTTATTGGCTGGCCATAGCCTCACCATGGTGTACAAGCCGCGGGATGCCGAGGACGCGGAATGCAACTATCTGCTGAAGCCCCTGGCGCTCTCATTCCAGGATTCCAATATCTATCTTTCTGCTTACGTCGAGTCAGAACAATGGCCAAGCGGCGAACCACCTGAGGGAACTTCGCGTGGCAAGTACAGCAGCAATGGCCCTGGAATGACCTGTGTCCTGATGCTGCATCGCGTGGTCAGCGTAAGCACTAGCTTCTTGGACATTCCCGACCCTAAAAATTACCGGTTCGATTCATTCGCTATCCAGAAAGATCTCATGACCGTCCACGGCCAGGATGAGATCGATCTCGTGCTGGGGTTGGGGCCGAATCTCTTGAACCGGCTCACAGAAAATCGCCTGAACGAAACACAGAAGATCGAACCTACCGAAGCGGGAGCGATCTTGAAGTGCTCCGTCCAAGACACGCAGGGGCTGCGTCTGTTCCTGATGAGTAACGCTGATGAGATCGAGGTGCTGCAGCCTACCTATCTGCGCGAACACATGCGCAAAACACTGATGAAGGCACTCCACATGTATGTCGAGGAGAATGAGACTGCATAGCGTCATCCCCGATACCCGATGAGTGCAGGTCTAAATCCCCAAACCGCTTTCCAGCACAAGCATCTGGATGCACACAGGTCAAGCGCTCTACAGAGCTGCTCGTGTAGCATTGGATGGCACAACCAAAAATCAAAATTCCAAGAGGCTAATGTGAAAATCTATACAGCCAGGACGCTCGTAGAATTCGTAGGCATCATTGACAGCTTGAAACCTGACGAACCCAACTCACTGTGGTTCCGAGGGCAATCGAGCGCCAGTCACCGGCTCATACCTGGAGCACTGCGAAATATCCATCAGTCTCACGACCACCTTGGCGAAGAGATTGACGACACGGCAGTAAGACTCAGCAGTGGTGGGGTCTACTCCGGCCCGGACTCGGAAAAAATGCTCCAGGACTTCAAGCAGCTAGGCAGGCCATTTCTGGAACAGCAACCCACGAACGAATTCGAGTGGATGTTCATCGCTCAGCATCACGGCTTGCCGACAAGGCTGCTCGACTGGTCTACCAATGCCCTAGTGGCATTGTATTTTGCAGCCCAGGGCGCTCAGGTACGCGAAGGCGATGGAGAAGCTGAATGCGAGCGATTTGAGGAAGATAACTTCAGCGAGGAAGGCTTCGCGGTGTTTGCCATTGAGCCGACGAAGATCAATGCGAAAACGGTTTTGCAGTCTAAGACGATTGATATCGCGTCACACGCAGAACGCTGGGACAAATATCTCAATCCCGTTGAAAAAGACACCACCACGCTACCGGTATGTATCACCGCTCCCCACATGACAACCCGAATACGGGCCCAGAGCGGTACGTTCACACTTCATGGTGCGCAAATCGCAGCACTTGACTACTACACCGATTTACAAGATCTCATCTCAAAAATTTTCATCCCGTACACGTCTACCAAAGCCATCCTGGCCAGCTTGGCAAAATTAGGCATCAACGAAGGCTTCATCTATCCCAGTCTTGATTCGATCGCCAAAGACATCGCGAAGTCGGCCAACCTGACGTACGCCAACGCACGAAACAAAAAGGCAGGCAAACGATCCGCTCGTTGATCCTGAGTCTGTGTTAGGTACTGCTGGTAGAATCTGGCGCAATACCTGCCTGCCCATTTTGACGATTGGCTGTGTTCCATGGCAGTCAGCCTGGCTCACCGTTCGCCCGAACGTGCAATACATCGTCCATCCTGGCGGCACTGATCATGTGGACAACGTGCTGGTCGCTGGCATCAAGCTGCAGACCAAATTCTGATTAACGCCCGCTCTGGTGTGGGTTTTGGGCAGCTTTGCTGCCCTTTTTTTATGGTTGAAATTTACTGCCTACGATGGGTCAAGAAGGGTCTTGGTGGTGGTGCAATCCTGATGGTCATCAATATGACAACGAGAGGATTGTTTGGATTGGCAAACGAGGCCAACGCTCACAGATATTGAGCTAGTCCTACAACAGCTTATGCTGCACGGTCAGGTCTGCTTTAGACTCAGATGTAGTGTCGACCTTGTGAGTGCCGCCGGAGACCTCTGATACTTGACCTCTCTGATCGGGACTCCCGGTCTCAGATCTTCCCCCATCGTCATCGCTTTGATGATCGGACTGATCGTGACAAATTCCTTCAGCCGGCGCAGCACTTGAATGAAGGTCATCAGGACTGTTTTTGGAAAGATCGTCTCTCTCAAGCACCAGAGATGCTTGCTCTCTCCCCTCCTCGCCATCAAGTGCCATTTCCTCTTCCGCCTCAAGTACGCCTACAGACGCGGAGACCAGTCGGGGATAGTCTTCCCTTGCCCGCAACACGATTACTTTTGAAAGCCTACTGAGGTGACACTTGAGCAAATTGGCACGGTCGATGTCCGCGTCCGAATTCGCAATCATCAGATTCGCCTGGATCTTCGGTTCATTGGCCAACTCGTCTGTAGCGGTTGGGTATGGCACAGCCAACCAACGCTCGTAGTCCAGCGCAGCCCTGGAGGCGTGGAGACTGCCTCCCTTGAGGTCAGATTGGATCATCACAACGCCCTGGGCTAGGCCAGCTTGTGTGCGATCACGCTTCACGAACTGGGTGGGGAGAGCTCCCTGCCCAAATCTGTACTCGGAAACTAAAGCGCCTCCGCTGTTCAGTATCTCCTCAGCCAGCTTTCGATGCTGCGACGGAGCAACGGTCTGCAACCCGTGAGCTAGCACCGCAACGGTGTGTCCCCCAGCCTCGATGGCCGCTCGATGAGCTATCCCGTCGCATCCCAGAGCCAGCCCACTCACTACGCTCCAACGCTGGCCACAAAAAAAATCAGTGATTCGGCGGGTGATCAGCTCTCCATGTTTCGTAGGCTGCCGGGTGCCAATGATCGCTACGGACTTTTCAGGGGTTTTGAATAGAGTGCCTTTGACGAAAAGGATAAAGGGATCGTCTTTGGTGGCGGAAAGCAAAGCTGGATAGCCTTCATCCAGAGCACTGATGATGTACGCACCTGCCTTCTCAGCCGCGTCGCGCTGCTTCTGCGCAAGCTCTTGAGCCAGCTCCCAGGCACTGGGGGCAGCAACCGCCTTGGCTATCGCAGGTATTCTCAGCGATAGCTCAATGATTGGAGCAGACACCAAGCCATGAGATACAACCCGTCGAAGGGTCGCGGGGCCCACCCCGGACAGCATGGATAAGGCGAGCATTTTTTGGGTTGAAGGCGAAATCGTGATCATTGGGTATTGATGGCCTTTGTCAGTGAAAGGCACGTAACCTGCCTGGCCCCAGCTGCCATTAGATATTTCCTAGCGTAAATGAGTGAAGCCCCTGTGGTGGCGACGTCATCAATGACTACCACATGCTTATTCTCGTAGCCAGATCCTGCTATGACCTCTAGGTGATTCCTAACGTTCTGAATCCGCTGCTCCTTGGTCAGGCCCTCGCCGTGGTGCGAGAGCACCCCCTCGCGATACCGCATGAGGTCAGGAGTGAACGACACCCCTGCATTCACAAGTGGTCTCTGAGCATGGACAGTCGATAGCTGGGTCAGCATCGCCTCCAAGCGCCTGGTTCTGCCCGGCTTTGCGGGTACAACGGTCACTACGAGGGAATTACCGAAGGTGAGATGCGGGTTTCTCCGCACCAAATTCTGGAGGAAAGCGCCTATGGCCGCTACCCAATAATCAGGAACGACCAAGGCATTCTTCATGGCATGGATATCGTTGGTGACTTGGTGCCAAACCGCACGGTTTTGCGCCTGTACAGAAAAGTGCCTTCCTAAATAGTGGATGTCATGCTTCACACTCTCGTGGTCGAAAGCGCCGAACTTCTCCATACGCGCGAAGGGTTGGCGGTTCGGAATCGGGGCGCACGCCGTCTGCTGCAGGCGTTCAGCAACAGGCAGATAAGACACGTGGGAGTTTAGTGTGGAAAGCAAATCGACAGGATCATCGATGATGGCATCAGGCATTCTCTCTAGAGCCCTCCAGTCATCCCGGCGGCGAGGGGCTGGAATTCTTGGCCAAGTGGTTGTGTCAAGAACGACCTGGCAGCCTGCATCATAGGCAGCTCGTATATCTACGGGGGAATCCCCAACCATCCAAACATCCCGGGGGTCGGGAACGTTAAAATGTGCCATCGCCCCACGAATACCCGCACCACTAGGCTTGGGTTGCGCTGTGTCCTCGAACGCTATAAGGAAATCCCAGGCCAGCCCAGGATAGGCGACACCTAGAAGAGTTTCTGCGTAATGCCTAGGTGACCTTGTGAAAACACCAATTCGGGCTCCAGGGAATCTTGCTCGCAGCATTACGATGGTGAGTGCCGAGTAAACTATTCGGGCAGGATCCTGACGATAAGCGGCGCGGAGATCATCCACATACTGCTGCGACTGCCTGCCTAGAAACTGCTGACCACGAAATCTCTGCTCCAGGTCACCGGTGCGGATGAGCGTGTCATCCAGATCGAAAATCAAAAGCTGTACCGCCATGCTGTCGTCCTTGATACGTTGCGATTCCAAGACAACTAACACGGATAAAAAGCGTCAGCAACATCAATTTGCCACTAATTCGTCCAGTCAATAATTCGGGGAGCCCCTCTAGAACGAAAACGCTTTGAGGGCCCCTTTTAACGCTCAGTATCTCAGACAACGCGCGCGGACAGGTTCTTGATCCGATGGTCTATGCTGGCTTCCTTGCCTCGATCACCCGAAACGTGGCAATCGGTACCGCAGGCATCGTTTTACCGCTGCGCGACCCACTGATTGTTGCGAAGCAGACAGCCAGCGTTGACCAACTGCTTGGGGGGCGTTTCATTCTTGGATTGGCGTCGGGTGTGCCTATCGAAACCGCCAGGGAAGCTCGCGACGTTGCCCGGCAACTTGGGGCGGACTGTGCGATTGCGATCGGCGGTGGTTCAACCACTGGCTTGGGCAAGGCCATCGCCCTTGACTCAGGCCTGCCGATTCTCGCTTTCCCCACCACGTACGCCGGCTCCGAGATGACCCCGGTATCCGTCCAAGTTTCCTCCGTTCACCAAGCGGCTGTAGCCAAACGGAGCATTCCTCCCCTCCTAGGAAACCTCTACTGATCGTCAGCCCCTCGTTTCGGATCAAACCGCCACGGCCAATCATGGCTCAGCGCCCTATCGCAGGCTGGCCATCGACAGTAACCTCGCTTTTATATCAACACGAACGGCACAAGGCCTATCCACACGAAATTTTTTGAGGCTATAATCTCGTTATTCGAAACCAGAGAATCACTCAATGATTGAACCCCGCAGCCTTACCATTCCCGAGTTGCTGATCCAGCACGTCCCGCGCGACCTGATCATGGGCGTTGAAGACGCCTGCGAGGTCGGTGCAGTGCGCGCCCATGAAGCGACAAAGGACATGGACGAGAACCATCGTAAGAATGCGTTGGGTCAGATGCGGGCGTTTTTCATGAATGAAGCGTTTGACGAGACCCTGCGCGCCGCGGATTCCGTCCACACCCCGCTCAAAGGCAACAGCGTTGTCGTGGGGCGTGCTGGAATTTTCAAATTCAGCCGGGTGAACATGTCCTCGGAGACTTGGAACAACTGCGGGCGCAGCGCGATCCGCCGTCAGCTTGCCGAGGCCAATCAGTCGATCACCCAACTGGTGCAGCCGTCGCTTTTTGCTGCGGAACCTATCACCACCGCTACGTTCTTCTTCGTAGCGTGCTTCAGCGGCTCGTTGACCAACCAACCTGAACGGCCACTGGAAATACACATTGCAGTGCCAGACACCAAAATGAAGGGCTGGCTTTTCCGTGAGCCATTGGGCCGATTCCTGGCTCGCTACGACGAGGCGCCTCAGTTGCAAGTCGACCTGGCAACGCCGAAGCTCAAGAAAGGCCTACTCGAAACAGGACAGCAAACAACATCATGAGTCGTGGAATTACAGGGTTTGAGCCGGGGCGGCTGATACAAGCGCTCTCGGCGCGCGGCCTTTCTCAAGTTGCCCTGGCCAGTATGGTCGGGGTTTCACCTGCTACCGTGAGCAAGTGGAAAAATGGCCAGCAATCCCCTGAAGCTGAGGCGTTGACGAGTCTCTCCCAGGTCATCAACGTGACCCCGGAGTGGTTCACTCGCCCCTTACCAGAGAAGTGCTCTCTCCCACTGTTCAGGAGCAACGCCTCGGCGCACTCCGACGCTCGAAAAATGCTCGAAGCCCGGTTGGAGTGGGCTCAAGACATCGCGCTGGCCCTCAGCGAATTCGTGGATTTTCCAGACGTGAATTTGCCTGTGCGCTCATTCACGGATCCTGAGCAGATCACGAGCGCGGATATCGAGGAAGCTGCAGATGAATGCCGCGCGCTCTGGAATCTGGGGCGACGCGCTATCCCAGATCTGGCCATGGCAGTTGAAGGCGCTGGGGTAATTCTGGTTCGTGAAGAAACAGGCATCGCGACTATCGAAGGCCTTTCTTCATGGAGCCAAGTTTTGGGTCGCCCGATGATTTTGCTGTCAGCGGACAAGCAAAATGGCTTCCGTAGCCGTTTCGACTTGGCTCATGAGTTGGGTCACCTGATCCTGCACAAAGGCATCGAGCGCTCGACCGACCCTGTTCGACACAAGATGATGGAAGACCAGGCACACCGATTTGCGGGTGCGTTCCTGCTTCCGGCTGAAACCTTTGCCGCCGATGTGCGAAGCCCGGTCACGCTGGACAGCCTCCTGTTGCTGAAACAACGATGGGGCGTATCCGTTGCCGCCATGTTCATGCGCCTTTGGGCCTTGAAGATCATCGACGACGAAACCAAGAGCTTGCTCTTCAAGCGCCGCTCTGCTCGTTGGGGCGTCAAAGCTGAACCGGGTGATGATGGCCGTGCACCGGAGCAAACTCGACTCCTCAAGCGCACCATTGAGCTATTGGCGTCATCGGGAGTTATGCCCGTCGATGCGGTATCTAGCTACATTGGCTTGTCGGCAACTGATATCGAGATGCTCACCGGCTTGCCCCTGCGCTACCTCAGCGGCAACGGTGCTGTGGTGCACCTGGCCAAGCTCAAAAGTGTTAATGCTCCCCAGGCCAAGCCTGCGAGCGAACCTGGGGTTGTAGTTCCGTTCACCCGGGGTCGCTGACCCTGGGTGGCCGAAGTGTTCAGCCTCTGATCAGAAGTGCCAATACCGACTGAAGGCCCTTTGCAGGAGAGTGCACCCGGTACTCTTCTGCCCTGTGTTCACGGGCTGGATTCATGTGATTTCCAGCATGTTGGATGCCGGTCGCATTCAGGCTGAACGCTGTCCTCGGATCAAACTGTTTTACGACTGTTGTGGCCAATATCATACTCTTAACACTTACGGACTGAATGACCGGGACGCGGTTAAATTTACGCAAGGAAAAAGCATGTTTTTGTACAAGTATCGATCCGCAATGGGAAGCGCTGACAACGACAACACACGCCGAATTTTTTCTTCGTCTAGTTTGTATTACGCCAAGGCCTCAACCTTCAACGACCCCTTCGACGCGCAAGTCAATGTAGAGCCTAACTCGTCCCGAGCAGAGGCCATAGACCGACACTGGTTAATATTGCGCGAGCGAGCCCGTGGCAGGGGCGGCTTTATCGACAGCGTTCAAAGTACACACTCGAATGCGACATTCAACATCGAGCGCATATACGACAAGGTATTGAACGACACCCATATTGATCACGACCGATACTACCGGGACATGATCGACTCATTCGGAATAGTGTCGTTGGCGGAAAATCCCGACAATCTTCTGCTCTGGGCTCACTACGCCACCAACCACTACGGAATGTGCTTGGGATTCGAGTGGGACGAGACAGGCTTACCACCTGCTGAAGAGGTCATCTACCAGAATCGCTATCGCACGCTCGAATACTATTCACACACTGAAGCTGAACTCGCGGCGATTTCTCTTTTGCAGAAATCAGCAGATTGGGCATATGAGCGCGAGTGGCGTTCGGTGGCTAAACCCGAAATGGAGTACAACAGCAGCTTTGCGCCTGATGAACACTACGAACGAGAACTAGAGGTGCTTAGGTCGAATCCAAGCCAGTCACCCTACTACTCCGAAGAGCAACTCAAAGAAAAATACACATTCCTGGTGGGTAATGTGACGGTTGAAGGTTCTGGGCCCAAGGTTTTCAACCAGAGTGCTCTGAAGGAAGTCGTGTTTGGCATGCGCATGAGTCAATCCGACGTGATAGACCACATCAACGCAATTGAGAGCTATGGGTTCAAGCCAAAATTTTTCCAGGCTCGCAAGAATCCGAAGCGGTACCAGGTGGATATCCACGAACTCTAAGGCGTCGCCCTTCTTGGGTGTTGTGCCGATTAAGGGGTTAACCTTCGCCCACCATGAAAGACCGTAGCGCTGGGTTTTGGTCATGGACACCCAGCGCGCTGGCCAAATCCAGTGCAAACGACTCCTCAGGTTGAATGCAATTGGGAGATCGTTGGCGATGCAAACGGTTGCTCAAGTGGAATGCAATTACGCACTCCGCGGTTGATGCCAAGGAACGCAGGAAGAACACGTCATGTCAGTCGATTACCCAACCCTTGATGAAGCCCAGGAAAAGCGGATTGCTGCTGTCCATGGAGGCTTCCTGTATCAGCATCTGTTCGCGGTGGCTTGCCTACTCAAAGCCAAGGCATCAAACGTCCTGAGTGTGGTGATCGAGCGAGATGAGGACGTCGAAATCGTGCTCGCCGATACCCGAATTTATGTCCAGGTTAAAACTCGCAGTGATCCCCTAATCCCGAGCGACCTCGGCACTGCTTTAGACCGGTTTCAGCTACTCCGCGAGCAGCACGAGCAAGGCCTTCGACACGGCACTCCTCTTTTCGTGGTTGCCTCTAACCAGCCCCCTGGCCCGAAACTTAGTGCCCGTATCAAGCAGGGTGAATTGGGTGATGATGTGCAGTTCATCCATCCGGGCGAGACGCTCCCTGCGGAGCTTGCGTGCCTACCGAGTTGCTGGACTGATCTGAGTAGCGCGGTGGCCGACTGTGTGAAGCTGGCAGAGACGATTCCACATGGGGCATTGGTACCCGAATCGCTGGTATGGAAACTGGCGGGAAAGGTGCAAGCCGCCGCCACTGGCCACCAGAATCTAGGTGGTTACACCTTCCATTCAGAATCGCTACCTGCCCTGTTCGAGCAGCTACTGACGCAGCTGCAAAGATTGCCGGCGCTTCAAACCCACTATCTCCCGCAGATTGACGAGCCTGCACTCATCAACGGCGAGCGCATTCGGATCATCTGCGGCTTCTCCGGCGCAGGCAAAACATCCTGGTGCGCTCAGGCCGCAATGCATACCCCGGAACCGTGCATCTACTTCGACGCACGTGAGACCGCGGGCCCAGCGTTCGCACGATCCCTGGTGAGGGAAATCGCAGGCGGGCTGGTCGACAACCCCCATGAAATTGGTGAACTCTTCGCCCCAGGCACATCTGGCATCGACTCGATGACAGCACTGGGTCGTCACTTGGAGATCCAAGGCATAGAGCCATTGGTGATCATCGACAACGCTCACGAAATTCCTGCCGCAGATCTACAAGCCGTGTTCGGTTGTACCATGCATATGCGCTTCATCCTTCTGTGCCAACCCGTCGGGTCGATTCAGGAAGTGGAGCAAGTGTCGGGGGTGCTCCGGGAGGTGCTTCAGGGGTGGAGCTTGGACTCCGTGGCGGCGGAAGCCTCTCGCCTGGGTGCCAAGGGCAATGTTGAGACAATGGAAAGGGTGCGCGTACTGACAGGTGGCATGCCGCTGTATCTCCAAAGCGCCGCCAGACTCGCAGCCAAGGACTATGCGGGAGATCTGTCCGAGCTTTGCACCGCGCTGGAGCAACAGGCCACGCTGGAGACGACCGCACAGGAACTCATTCTTGCCAAGGTGTACCAGGGGCTCCCAGAACCGAGCCAGCACATCGTTACCCTTCTGAGCATGGTCGATGTTGCTATCACTCAAAACGAGCTGCAGAGCTTGATGGCAGCTTACGCAACAACACCTCCTGCTGCGGTTAATCAGGCTATCCGAGCACTTCGTGCGCTCGGCGTCCTGGAGGTGCAAGGCAGCCTCGAAATCAAACTCCACGATGCCATGCGATTGGTTGGAGCAAGCGGGTTGCTCGCCATGGCAGACCCACGCTTGCTGGCAACCAAGGTGGTGCTCAAAGATCTGCTTCTGACTTCCCTGAAGCAAACGCGTAGCCACCATAAGCTCAGGCTGCTCATCAAGACGTTGATCGATCTTGAAGAGAGCGAGTTTCTCATTGAGCTGGCCGGGGAAGAGCTTTTCCAGGAAACGGGGCTAGGGCCACTGCTCATCGATTATCTGGAAAAGGCGTCCAGCTCATCTGAGCTTGATGCAGAGACTAGGTGTTCAGTCCCGGAAAGTCATGGTGCATCCTTAACCCCTCAAAAGGAGGATGCATTTTGGAAGGACGTATCCATGGCTCAGCCCGAACGACGCCGCGAATTAGAGCCGAGCTCCAAGCGTCGCAAGAGTCGAATCGAAAGCTTGCCACTCGCTACAGATTGAACGTGAAAACTGTTGCCAAGTGGCGAGCTCGATCAACAACCCAAGACTCACGAATGGGGCCTGCCAAGCCCAGTAGTGCCTGCCTCACTGTGTCGGAAGAGGCAATGGTGGTCGACTTCCGCCGTCGCACGATGCTGCCGTTGGACGACATGCTGGGGCATCTCCACGAGAGCCTTCCCCAACTGAGTCGCAGCGCCCTGCACCGGTGCCTGGTTCGTCATGGCATCAGCCAACGGCCCAGCACCACCAACGCAACCAAGCGTGGAAAGTTTTCACCGGTTGAGATGGGTTATCTGCACATCGATAGTTCCGAGCTACGCCTGGAGCATGGCAAACGGCATTTGTTCGTCGCTATCGATCGAGTCACCAAATTTACCTATGTGGCTTTTTTCGATGCGGCGACGAAACGCAATGGCGCCGCTTTTTTGCGGGAAGTCGTTGATGCCTTTCCGTACAAAATTCATACGGTGCTGACTGATAACGGAGCTGCGTTTACTGAGCAGCCTAGGTACCGAAATGGGGCTACTCACCGTTTCGGCGGGCATATCTTTGATCGTGTCTGCTATGAGCACGGTATCAAGCACCGACTGACCAAGCCCTACCATCCGTGGACTAACGGCCAAGTCGAGCGCATGAATCGCACGATAAAAGAGGCCACGATCAAGGCTTTCCACTATCCAGATTGGGACGCACTGAAAGCCCATACGCTGGCCTTTATTACGGCCTACAACTTTGCCAGACATCTGAAGGCGCTGAGATGGCGAACGCCCTTTAGGGTGATCTGCGAAGCCTGGACTCTGACTCCAGAACGCTTCAAGATTAATCCGCACCACCTCATTCCGGGACCGCACACCTAGGCCTCATAGGGTTTGAATTAGCAGCGCTCCGAGTTAGCCGTGCGAAGCGCTTCAAACTGCCTATATCCTTTGATGCTCATTTTGCCGTCGGACGGTTCACAGCTCGCCCTGCTCAGTAACCGTATTCGTTCAGCAGTTTGTGCAAGAATTCACGTCGCCGTTGGACGATACTCAAAATGAGATAGTCGCGCTCGGTGTCCCTTGTCGATAAATGCCCCGCGTCCACCAATCCGTGAATGTAGCCCTCGGCCTTACCTCTTGCTTCGAGCAACGCCTCATTAGATGTGCTTTTGTAGATGTCTTCAGCGATGAGCTGCCACCGCTTCATTTGGCGCCGTCCAACCGGGTCGTCTGAAAATTTTGGTGCGTTGATCAGTGTTTTGAAATCGTTAGGTAGGCTAACTATGCTCAAGGTGGGTTCTCAGAACAGTGATGTCTGAGTCGAGGTTATCATGCGCACACTTAATCGCCTGTTGCTGGTGGGGTTATGGTTCAACCACCTTCCCCATTGAGCGCACAGCACACCACCGCACCGCACCGCTAGGCGCTTACGCGAAGAAGCGACTGCATCACTTCCGGTGTCACATCGAATAGGGGAACACTGCGCTTGGCGAGTGTGCCAACCAATCCGGATTGAGGTATGTGTCACCGCCAATGTAAAACTGACCCCCTGGGGTCAGTTTTGGGCCGGCGTTGACAGGTATGCGAAGGGAGATGATGAGCCAGAGCTTTACGACGCGAATGGATCAGTTTTGGACGGTGTACTGCAGGTGATTCGAGTTTCGCCAGCGACAGAGACGGCGGGGGAAACGGCAAAACTGAATTATTGGAAATTATGGCTCAGCCATAATTATTGCTGAGCCATAATTTTTCACTTCAAAAAGTCCCTGTAATCGGAGCAACACGTCGTCATCCAAATAGGCGAAATTCCTGCTGGTGCTGCGACGTCGAAAACAGATAAGGTTTGATCATGAATGATCCTCGCATGCCCATCATCACTGCTGATAACCACGTTCAGAGCAAGACCGCTGAACCGATGGAAGCTCATCCCTCCGTATCTCGAACTCTCGAACTCTCGAACTCTCGAACTCTCGAACTCTTGAACTCTTGAACTTTTGGCTGCTAACATGAATGCGTATCCTGAGCGCATGCTGCCTGTGGATACATGTTTGGTCACCCGCATAATTTCGCTAGTCGGTCAGGCTGATGTTGACCTGAATACGCCGCTCTTCGCGGAGGACGAATAAATCAGGGCAGCGAACCTCGACGTGCACACACTTGGCACCCAGACTCTAAATTCAAATTGTAGTTTTTGGTGTATTGTTAGGTGACTAACTACCTAGAGAACGACCATGTCCAAACTCGCAGAATTCCGCCAACTCGAGAAACACCTCGCCGAACAGCTCCAAGCCCTCGAAGCTCTGAAAGGTGATGTCGGCCTAAAGAAAGAAATTGAATTCGAGGCCAAGCTACGTGCACTGCTGGGTGAGTACAACTACAGCCTGAAAGACGTAATCAACCTGCTTGATCCACAATCCGGCCGTCGCGTTCCAGTAGTAGAGTCCAAGTCTGGCAGCCGCAAGCCTCGCCAGGTGAAGATCTACAAGAATCCCCACACCGGTGAAGTCGTCGAAACCAAAGGCGGCAATCACAAGACGCTGAAGGAATGGAAAGCAGAACACGGCTCCGCGACCGTTGAGTCTTGGCTGACAAAGTGATTTTTGTTTGAGTACGAAAGGGCCCGACGAGGGCCCTTTTTTGGTACTTGATTTCAAAAATTTCATTACAGCTCAAGCGAGCTATGATGAGTTCGTAAGAAATTTCTTACAGTTGCGCTGGCTCGGCGCGGACTACGCCGTATGACTCAAGCCTCAAAAATTTAGATCCATTATCAAGTGGAATTTTCTTTTGAAGTAACTTGTAGAAATTCTCGTCGTGAGTGGAGATTATGATCTGCTTGTTTAGTTGGCGACTAATGTTTCGCAGCAAATCGATGGTTGATAGGATATTGATGGAGTCCATAGAGTGCATCGGATCATCGATGAATATCACGTCGATTGGAGTACCTTCGTAAGTAGCGTGAATAGCCTTTGCCAAGAATATACTGAGGCTCAGAATGTTAAGTTGTGCGGCGCTAAAATACAAAGTCGGCGGGACTCGTTTGTTTTTCTCATCTACCACTACTATATGCAAGCTAGGTCGCTCATCTTGCGAGAAAGTAGGGACGAATTCGACAGTATTGAAATTGGGGTGTGGATCTATTTTTTTATAAATCTCGTTTATGAGGTCGTTGTAGAAAAAGCCAGATATTTTTGATTCCAAATACGATACAACCTCGGAGATTTCATTTTTCAACCTCTCCTGTAAAGCTTCATGTTGTGTTTTGAGCAGCATCAAGGGCGAGAGGTTTCGCTTATGTGTGAGATGCTCAATATAAGGTAGGAGGACAGGAAGCAATTCCTGCAAGGTAGAACACGTATCTATTTTTTTTCTGAGCGTTGTGCACTCTGTCAAGTACTCAGAGATTTTTCCGTTTAGTAGGCCGTGAGTTAGATTTAGAGTGCTCGGTGCAGGTATATTCAAAGCCTCGGAAAATCTTTTTCTAAAATTAGACTGCAGATCGAGCCAAGTCACCCTCGAGGCATAGAGTTCGGTATAAGCTTGTTCGATATCCGAATCTTTCAACCAAGTTTCCGCTTGAACCATCCAGCTTTGGAGAGTGGAGGTTTCGGTAAGTGCTTGGTTCAGCAAGGTTTCAGAATTACTTAATTGTTGAATTAACTTCTCTTGCTGAATTGTGCAGTGGTCATGGAGCCCTGCTCCCAATGGTAGTCCTATTTTATTCGCATACTGAGCAATAAATAGATAAGCCGGTTGCCCTTTGTATACGTCTATAGATAAACTGAGCTCTTGTATCTTTTTTTGTGACTGTTCGATAAGAGACAAGCATTGACGAAATCCCTGCTCTTCAATTATGCGGAGAGATACATGGCTTTTCTTATTTGCTTCGATAATGCTTATTTGTGAATTTATATGATTGGCAAGCGCCGGTTCGTCCATTTGCAGAGTGTGTTCTTTAGCTGCATTCAGTTTTCCTGTGGCAGTGGTCTGCTGAGATCGAAGAGTAGTAATCTCTGATTCAGTTATAAGTTTATTTTTTGTTACCTCTGCCAGCGTCAGTCGTACTGAAGCTAGGGCTTCATCGACAAACTGCAGAATGCGCCGAAGCAGCTCGTCAGCTTCGTTAACGGTGGTTTCTCTCTCAGCGGAAATACTCTGCGCCTGTTGCTGTAAATAGTTCTGTAGAGAAGGGATTGCATCGTTCTTAGCAATGGCTGCTAGAAGCTTTTCATGATCATCATAGGGGTGGTTGCACAAGGGACAATTCGCACCCTTATGCTCTAGAATTAGTGACTGTCCAAGGTTTACCAGTTGCCCAAATAGCCCGGACTGATCATTAACTGCCTTTAAAGCCAAGGCGTTTTCAGATAATTGAGCATCCAGCTGAATAACTCTTCGATTTGCTGAGGCAAGCCTAATAGATACGTCTTCGGATATGGGGATGAGCCCTGTCATGTTCGATATGACATTGTGTCGATCTAGACCAGAGATGCTAAGTTTGTTTATGCGTTCAGAAAGTGCGAGTTCACTTATGTTTAGTGCCGATAGTCGCGATTCTAAATCTTGAATCTTAAGGTTGACGTCTTGGACTAGGGCAGACTCCGTCTGAATTATCAGAAAGCTATTTCGTGCGGCGTCTTGGTATGATCTCCACTGGTGTAATAATGTATCTGTGTCAGTGATGTTTTTAGATAATTTTTCGAGCGCGATACTGATGGTCTTGTGCGTGGATTCTTCGTTTTTAAGTGATAGTGACGCTTCCGATAAGCTCTGCTCTAAGGTTGCAATGCTTTTAGTTGTAATGTCAAATTGTGGCAGCGACTGTGCAACCTGTTTCAATTCGCTAAGCTGTGAATTGAGTTCGGCCAGTACAGCCTGCTGGCTCCCAATTTGTATGTTGAGCTCTTTATATCTCCTGCTTTTTGTAACTGCAGTCGAAAGGTGGCCGAAAGTCTCGCTGGTGTCAGCTAGGCTGTTTTCTGAGTCATACGCAACTGCAGAGTCCAATATGAGACTTTTCAATAGCTCGATTTTTGAGTTTTTTAGCTCTGTAAGACTTTCGAAGCGTCGAATTATCTCTGCAATCATGAACTTGAGATTGCCTTCCGAGGCTTGATTTAAATTGCTTTCTGATACCTTAAGGTTCTGGCCTTCTTCATCTAGTGAATCCACGGCTAAATTATATTGCTCAAAAGCCGTTAGATCTACAGGTTGAGCTATCAGTTCCTCTAGTTTAGAAATCTCATCGCTAATCTCATCCAGCACCTGGGCATTTTCAGATCTGAGGGCATAGAGCTTCTTGCGAGTGTCTTCCGCATCCACGGAGAAGGTATCCATGAAGCGTTCATAGCGCTCAGCAGGTTTGCTTTCTCGAATGAACGCATCCACACCTTCTTGGGATAAAAATATATCTCTGAAAGCTGCTCGTCCCTTGGCGACTTTTCCAGTGAATGAAAAATCTCTTGCTCCCTCTACGGCTGGCGATAGATTTCGAGTAAATGGCTTTTTACTTATAGTTGTGAGGACGCTGACAGATGTCTTAAGCTTGAGGGGGGCATCATGGTTGCGTAAAATGTACTGAGGAGACTCCGGGTCTTTGCTGTTATCTGCTGCCGCCACGTTATTTGTTTTTGTTGAGGCACGAACATATCGACCTATGCTCTTGGTGAGAGCCCATTCTACAGCATCATAAAAGGAGCTTTTTCCGAAGCCATTAGGCGCATAAAGCGCGACAAATTTTGCAGGCTCACCATCTTTAAGTAGAAAATCGAAAGTGCCATTTTCAATGCTGTTGTAAGCACGAAAGGCCTGAATCTTAACGTTCTTGATTTTCATTTGTTATGTACCTATCAAGTTACTTAAAATTGCCCGCCTTTTTTCTTTGTCTATGGGGCTGTGGCTCAATGGTACGGAATTCAAAATTTCAGACAAAGAACTGATAAATTGTTCTGGTGTTTGTCGTAGGTCTAACTGCAGCGATGATCCCAGTATATCCCTGCTCAGAATTTGTTGGATGTGCTCAGCATCGAAGGGGTGCACATGTTTATCAAATATCAATTTACGACAACAGAATCTGTCATTTTGGATGCGATAAATTTCTGTTAGGGGTAACTTTTCAGGGGTGAAGAAGGCGAGGTAATAATTCCATTTTGCGCAATTGTCTGTGGCTTGAAATTTACCGGCTATGATGCTTTGTATGCTTTCCCAATTGGACAGTATGTTTTCCATGCTGCTATTGAAACATGCAAAGCAAACAATTGACTGGTCACTTGAGGCGTATGCGTAAAATTTGAAGCTTGGGAATTCAGCCTCCAGGCTTCGAAGATTAAGGTCAGCCCTTAATAAACTCTCCATAGTATTCCTTAAATAGTTTTATAAACTCGATTTGGCTCTTGCCTCTGAGTCGGTACTCATTCTTAACTAAGCAATTGCTATTAAGTGCAGTGAGGTGGTGCACCGAAAGGCTTTCAAGTTTGCTTACCGTATGTGCATCTATTTCTTGCTTTTGCGCAACAGGGTTAGGGGAGGCAATGTCGATTATTATGTCGTTTAGATGGATTTCGTCAGGCTCTATCAATGGATTGCCTTCTGGTGAGCCTACAATAATCACACCATGAGAGCTCATGGTTTGGTTTGCGAAATCCAATATCTCCCTGAGTTTTGCGAGCCAACTTTGACTTGAGTTGTGATACAAAAATTTTCGAATTTTAGCTGAATTCTCAATATATTCACTTGTAAGACATTGTACGGAATCAATTGCGCTGCAAATTACGTAAAACTCCAAAAGGCCGATCCAAAGGTTTCGATCCATTATTGCCCCAGGGGCTGTGCTTGGGATCAAAAGATTGGGGCCATATTTCTCTACCATTTGGAAAGGTTTAGGAAGGCCATTGTCAATTAGGTTTTGAGAGATTCGATTTAAGTAAACTTGGACTTCTGTAAGGGTTGTGTTGTTTATAAAGTTCAGATTGAAAGTCAGATTGCTTATGCGGGAGAAACACGCTAAGTAATCCGGGGCAAGTTGTGGGAGTTTTTTATCTGCCAAAAGCTGTATGAAGTGGTTCATTGTGTAGCAAACTAGCCGTCCAGCTTGTTCGTTATAATCAATCGGCGCTTCATCTACTCCATATTCTATCCCTAAAAGCTCGAGTCGTCCATTTGACTCGATAAAAACACCCGCCCCAGAAAATCCATTAATGTATATTTTCTGAGGGCCATTTGTGGCATTTATGATGAACTGGTGGCTCTCTGCAGAGCCTATGGTGCAGTCTTGATTTTTGATCTGCTTGGCATTTCCAACCATCTGAGCCCGACTTTCTGGGTAACCAATCATCCAGCAGGGCGTTCCTGTTCTAATGGCAGATGTTGTCACCGGCGCATAATTTAAACCTTCGATCGGCTCAATTACCAAAATGGCACAATCTAGGCCTTTAGTTTTTCCCCGATCAGGAAATGTAAGGCATTTTTTTACCTTTATCTTTAAGCCGTCGTAACTCTCTACTACTTGCTTTTTTTCAGCAACATGCCGTGCAGTTAAGATATATGCTACGTCGGGGTGCAGAGAACTTACTAAAACTCCGCTTCCTCCGTTAACCTTTACAGCGTACTGATTGACGTGCTGCAAGGCGGTCGTATCTTGTGAGAAGTTCACGGGTAAAAATCCAAACTTTGTATTGTGGATATGTTCGAGGCGTATGTGGCAAGCTCAGCGTTACTGAAAGTCTGGCTTATCACCCCTTGGTAGTTGAAATACAGTTTGGCCTGTGGATGTTGCTTGAGAATCCTGGCTATGGTCAGTCTGTCGGGATGCTGGTGTATCAAACCGTTTGTAGAAAAAAAGAACAACGAGTTATCAATCATCGAGAGAAACTCTTGGCTCGTATTGCTCTGGCTTCCATGGTGAGATACCTTAACGAAATCAACTTTTATCTTGTTAGAATCGCTATATCCCAAGGATGTAAGAGACTGTCGCACCACATCATCGGGTGCATCTGCCAAAAAGAGTGCTCTAAAGTTTCCTAGCTCCAAAAGGAATGAAATGGAGCTACGATTCGCAGGTGCGTCATCATCAACAAATAAATCCTTACTTAGTAAATTTGTAAAAGATTCATTTGTGTCTTTACGCTTTCCAGAAGTATAAGGGCTTATAAACTCTTTCGGCCATTTGTTCGCCAGTTTAAGAATGTCGCTTTTACAAGGGGAGAGTACAGTTAATGTGAATGGCCCTTCTGTATGCTTCTGCCCTGTTAATATTAGATCTTTATGCCAATAGTTTTCCGACATGATTTTGCTTTCTAGGGTAAATGCTTGTCGAAAACTGGTTTGTGGATTTTCGTCCTTGTCAAACTTGACATGGTTTTCAATAATGTCGGGGGTTTTTGTTGCCTCAGTGATCAGAATGGATGAGTTATACCAGAGCTTCTTGGTGATAGTTCCAAGATACCCATCGGTTTCAAAAGCTCGCTTCATTCCACCAATATGATCGCTGTCAATGTGAGTCAGTACGCAGAGGTCGATTGACTGTCCGCTTGCTTTAAGATTATCAAGGATTAGCCTCAATGGGCCGGGTGCCCCATTGGGTCGTCTAAAAGTATTGACCGTTCCCCCATCAATCAATATGTTGAAGGGCCCTTCGTCCCCCAGATAAGAGACCAGCAGGCAATCTCCATGGTCAGCCTGTAAGACAGTCACTCGAATGCTCATCCGAAGCTTCCTTGTTCTATTCACGCTGGCGCATTCCCAACTGCGAAGCTTCGCAGCCGCATCCCTCATAACATCGTCGTGCGAGAGAGGTGTCGGTGTCTTCACGTGACTTGGGCACTAGGTATGGCAAAAGGCCGGCTAGCACGTAGGTTACATCAATCCTGTTTCCCCGTCAGGGTCTGCCTTCGGCTAGTAGACATAACGCTCCCCTGCCTGTGTCGCCAAGCCGGCGCCAGGTGCCGACACTCTGTCCAAAGCTCCATGATGTGCTCGACTTCACCGACGAAGCGCTCCATATCAGCCAATTGCCATGCTAGCAGGCGCATCACGAATCATCTTACTTCTTCGCAGGGAATAATCTTCCACTTCTCCGACACGCCTCAATACCTTAAAGGTATTCAGCAATACTTACTCAATATTAGACACCAAAAACCAAAGGTAGGAAGCTAAAAGCCACAACAACAATACTTAAAGAGCATCACCATGAACCCAGCCTGCGAACGCGCCCCTGCTGCATTTCCCTCAACCTTCCTCACGTTGATCGGGTAATGACCATGCAGTCCCACTCCTCCTGGATCGTCCTTTCCATCACCGCGTTCTACATGCTCAGCCTCGCGCTGATCAGTTTCGGTGTGCGTCGGCACTCGCGTAGCGCCAATAACTACACCACCGGCGGCGGCCACTTTCCGGCGTTTCTGATCGGCTTTTTGATGCTGTCGGAATTTATCGGCACCGCCGTCAGTATCGGTACCGCGCAAACCGGCTTCAAAACCGGTATCTCCGCCGCCTGGAACCTCTTCGCCCTGGCCCTGGGCTTTGTGTTGTTCGCCTGGCTGCTGGCGCGTAAATACAAGGACCTGGGCGACAACACCATCTCCGGCGTGCTGTCGCGCAACTACGGGCAGAAAACCCGTTTTGCCACCTCGATCATCACCATCTTCGCCCTGGAAATCGTCGCGGTGTCCATCTATGCCAGCGGCGGCGCGGTGCTGGCCAGTGTGCTGCAGGTTGATCGCACCCTGGCGATCATCATTGTCGGTGTGGTTTCAGTGCTGTACGTCAGCATCGGCGGTATGCGCTCGGTCATCTATACCAACTTCGTCCACGCCAGCCTCAAGTACCTCGGCGTCGGGTTGGCGTTGTGGTTCGGCTTGAAACAGGTCGGCGGCATCAGCACACTGCGCACTCAACTGCCGCCCAGCATGTTCGACTGGACCGCCATCGGCTGGGGTCAGATCATCGCCTGGATGATCGCCGGGATCGGCTCGATCTTCTCCACCCAGTATGTGATTCAGGCGGTGAACACGGTCAGCGACGCGGGCAAGGCGCAACGGGCGTGCTTCTATTGCGCGGGTCTGATGATTCCCTTCGGTATCGGCGCGGCCTTGATCGGCATGTGCAGCGCCGCCTTGTTTCCCCAGGTGGATTCGCTGCAAGCCTTTCCGCGCCTGATCGCGAGCATGGATCAATTGACCGCGGGCCTGGTGGTGGCGGGTTTGGCCGGTTCGCTGTTCGGCACCATCTCAGCGGTGAGCATGGGCTCGGCCACCTTGTTGCTGCGGGACTTCTACGAGCCCTGGTTCAACCCGGAAAAAAGCGACGTCAAATCCCTGCGTTTTGTCCGACTGGCAACCGTCGTCGTCGGCCTGTTGCCGATCGCGCTGGCCCTGACCTCCGACAAGGTGCTGATGATCGCCTTCCTCGGCAAAGCCCTGCGCGCGTCCCTGGCGGTGCTGGTGCTGATGGTGTTCTATGCGCCTAAATTCGGCACGCCGAAAGCCGCGTTCATCAGCATTATCGCCTCCCTGGTGGCGACCGTCGGATGGTTCCTGGCCGGCAATCCGTGGGGCATCGACAATGCCTATATCGCGCTGTTCACGCCCCTGGTGATCATGAGCATCGGCCACCTGCTGCCACGCGGCACGAACGGCTCGCCCCTGAAAGCCCTGGAACTGCCTTGATCCCGGCGCTCTAGTCAAACCCCGAGAGATCGAGCCACCCTGGGCTTGATCTCTTAGCGCAGCAGCGCCTGCGCCACACTTCTTGACGGCGCCACCGACGACGCTTCGCTCACGGTCGAGGTGACCATGGTCGCAATGATCGACTTGAGCGCCAGTTGCCCCACGGGCTGCCCCTGGCTGTCCGTCACCACCAGCTCATCGACGCCCGCTTCAACCAGCCGCTTGACCGCCGACTCCAGTGACGTCCCCACGGGGACCGTCAGCGCGGCCTGGGCCTTGACCTGGACAAACGGGCGCATGATCGCCTCGACGTTGATCACCCGCCCCCGGTTCACTTCCTTGACGAAGTTGGCGATGTAGTCGTCGGCGGGGCTCATGACGATCTCCTGCCGGGTGCCTTGTTGCACTACCTCGCCGTCACGCAGGATCGCGATGTGATCACCGATGCGCAGCGCCTCATCCAGGTCATGGGTAATGAAGACGATGGTCTTCCTGATTTCTTTCTGCAGGTCCAGCAGCACCGATTGCATGTCCATGCGGATCAGCGGATCCAGAGCCGAGAAGGCTTCATCCATCAACAGGATCGGTGCGTCGCTGGCCAGGGCCCGGGCCAGGCCGACCCGCTGCTGCATGCCGCCGGACAGCTGATTCGGGTAGTGCCGCTCGTAGCCCTTGAGGCCGACCCGCTCCAGCCAGCCCATGGCGATCTCCATTTGCCTGCCACGGGCCATGCCCTGGATCTCCAAGCCGTAGACGGCATTCTCGAGCACGGTCCGGTTCGGCAGCAGCGCGAACTTCTGGAACACCATGGAAATGCTGTGCCGGCGAAATTCCCGCAACTCGTGGGGGCTCATCTTCAGCACATCCACGCCACCGACCATGACTTCGCCGGCCGTGGGCTCGATCAGGCGGTTGATATGGCGGATCAAGGTCGATTTGCCCGACCCGGACAGCCCCATGATCACCTGGATGCCGCCGGATGGCATGCTGATATTGATGTCCTTCAGGCCCAGCACATGACTGTGCCGGCTCAGCAGCTCGGCCTTGCTCATGCCCTGCTTGACCCGCTCGATACTGGCTTGCGCCTGGTAACCGAAGATCTTGTAGAGATGCCTGATTTCGATGCCGAAATCATCGCTCGGATTAGTGGCCATGGACCCGCTCCAGGTGCTTTTGCAGTCTTCTGCCGTAGGCCTGGCTGACCCGGTCGAAGATCACCGCAATGCCGACAATCGCCAGGCCGTTGAACATGCCCAGGGTGAAGTACTGGTTGGAAATGGCCTTGAGCACCGGTTGCCCGAGCCCCTCGACCCCGATCATCGAGGCGATGACCACCATGGCCAGGGCCATCATGATCGTCTGGTTGATGCCGGCCATGATCGAGGGCAACGCCAGCGGTAACTGGACATTTTTCAGTTTCTGCCAACTGGACGAACCAAAGGCATCGGCGCACTCCAGCATCTCGGCATCGACGTGGCGGATGCCGAGATTGGTCAGGCGGATCATCGGCGGCAAGGCATAGACCACCACCGCGATCAGCCCGGCGACCTTGCCGATGCCCAGCAACATCACCACCGGAATCAGGTAGACAAAGCTCGGCAATGTCTGCATCACATCGAGTACCGGGCTGATCAGGTTGCGCAGGCGATTGGAGCGGGCCATGGCAATGCCGGTGGGCAAGCCGATGACGATGGAGATGACGGTGCAGACGAAGATCATCGACAGGGTTTTCATGGTGTCGGTCCACATGTCCAGATAACCGATCGCCATCAGCGTGAACACGCACCCCAGGACGATCCGCCCACTGCGACTGGCGAACCAGGCAATCAGCGCCACCAGCACGATGATGACCGGCCACGGCGTGGTGGTCATGAACCGTTCGGATTGATTGAGGAACACTTGCAGCGGCTGGAAAAAAGCTTCGAACGCATCGCCGTAGGTACTGGTGAAATGACGAAAGGCCCCGTCGATGACCTTTTTCAAGGCGCGGAGTCTTTCGTCATCCATATGTGGAAAGCTGAGCAACCACTCCATGACATTCCCCTTTCGTAGAAGACCGTAAGAACGCTGGCAGGTCATTTCAATACATGGGTGTTTTTATTGTTGTCGCCGCCAAGGGAGCCATGCAGCCCGTCGCAACGGACTGCATGGCTCCGCGGGATTACAGCGCGGCCTTGATCTTGCTCGACGCCTCAGGGCTGACCCACTGGCTCCACAGCGCTTCGTTGTTTTTCAGGAAGTACTTGGCGCCCTCCTCGCCGGTGGCCTGGTTATCGGTCATCCAGGCGATCAGCTTGTTCACCGTGGTATTGGACCAGGCGCGCTTGTTCAGGTAGGCCATGACGGTGGGCGAGCGCGCGGCGAAGGACTTGGTGGTCAAGGTATAGACCCGATCGATCGGCCAGCCGTTGGGTTTCGGATCAGGACAGTCGGCGACCGTGTTGCAACGCTTCCACTCCGCCGGATCGACCGCATGGCCATTGTCCAGTTTCACCATCGGGTACTTGCCCAGCAAGGCGGTGGGTGCCCAGTAGAAGCCCAGCCAGGGCGCCTTGCGTTCGTAGGCCTTGGCGATGGAGCCGTCCAGCGCCGCCGCCGAGCCGGTATCCACCAGCACAAAACCGGCCTTCTCGAAACCGTAGGCCTTGTAGAACTGGCTGGTGACCACCGTGCCGCCCCAGCCTTGCGGGCCGTTGTAGATCGCGCCTTTCTTGGGGTCGTCCGGGGCCGGAAACAGTTCCGGATGCTTCTTCACATCATCGAAGCTCTTGATGTCCGGATGGGCGTCGGCGATGTATTTCGGAATCCACCAACCTTGCGAACCGCCGTCGGACAAGGAGTTCGCCGCCTGAATCAGGTTACCGCTCTGAATGCCCGTCCTGACGACCTCGGGCACCAGGTCGATCCAGCCTTCCGGGGCGATGTCGGGTCGGCTTTTTTCGGCCATCGAGGTGATGGTCGGCACCGTATCGCCGGTGACCAGGCTGGCATTGCAGCCGTAGCCGGCATTGAGGATCAACTTGTCGACGTTGGCCATCACCTCGGCCGATTGCCAGTTCATGTTGGCGATGGTCACATCGCCGCACTCCGCTGCTGCCGCCCATCCACTGAAGGCGACGATCCCCAGGGCAAGTCCCGTCTTCGAGAAAGACTTTATATTCATAAACGCTAACCTCGATTGCGGCCAGAGTTAGGAAGGGCCAACTACCGCGTCATCGGACCTTCTTGGGTGTCAGCAGAATGGACAAATGGACCCATGGCACTGGCGACCGAGGCCGCCGAATCCAGACCTGCTTTTATTGTTTTATCGAAGCCGCCGGCAATCATGGCTTCAAGGCCCGCGGCGGTGACGCCGCGGTAACTGATGAGTGTCTGCAAGAGTTCATCGACGCTGTAGCCAGGGCCGATCAGCTGGCTGGCGTCCACCACCACGGCGTTCACCGCACGCCGGGCAATGGCGACAGGCAGGCCGACGCCCAGGGCATGTTCGAGCAGGCTGCGCGCCAGCAGCGCCGGGTAGGCCGGCCCGGTCCCCACCAGCGCCGTGAGGTAGTTCAAATGACCTTCGCTGAAGACCTGATCGGTGCCGCCGAAGGTTTCGAACAGCCGCTGGGCAAAGGCTTTCTGCGGGTCGCTGACCGCCTGCGCGGCCAACCAGGGCGTGTAGGACTTGCCGATTTGCGCGGCGGCATTGGCCATGGCGCGGATCACCTGGCGGCTGCCGGTCAGCGCCATCACCTCCGCCAAGGGCACACCGGCCATCAAGGAAATCACCAGGCGGTTTTCAGCGAAAATCTCCACCTCGGCAAACTGTTCGGGACGTACGGCGAGGATGATCACCTCACAACGCTCCACCAGGGCCTGGTTGTCACAGGTCAGCGTCACCTGCGAGCGCCTGGCGCCCGTTAACGGGTTACGGCCGCTACGGTTCGACAGCACCAACGCCTCGGGCGGGATAAACGCCTTGTCGAGCAGCGCCTGGGCAATCGAGCGGCCAAGCCATCCCGATCCACCGATAATGCCTATCGTGGGTGCGTCGAACATATGAACCTGCCTTCGTCAGTCAGAAGTCGCGGTCATTGCGGGTTGGGGGGTGACGCGTCATCCGTGACATACCCATGGCGGGCGTAGAAGCGTTTCAACTCGCGCTCCAGGGGTTCCTGGCCGGTAAAGATCTTCACGTACTCGGGAATCCGCCGCATGCGCTCGCCGATGTCCTCCCGGGTGTTGGTGCTGATGTAGCCGATCTGCGTCAGGTAGATCGTTCGCGCCCGCACATCGGCGGCGTCGAAGTCATAGTCGAAACGCCTGAACATCCGGATCAACGCTTCACGTCGGGCGATGTCGGCGACCCGGATATGTTCGGCCACTTCTGCGGACTGCAAGGCCCAGCTGCGCATGGCGAACTCGAACTGTGAATCGAACAGGTCGGGGTTCAGCCAACAGTCGAAAACATTGAGCATCGCCTCGGCAATGCTCTCGGCATAACACTCGGTCTGGGCGACCAGGTTGCCGGTGTTCTTCACCCGCCAACGTTCGATCAAGGCGCCGAGCAGCTCTTCGCGGTCCTTGAAGAACCAATAGAAACTGGTGCGCGACAGCCCCAGCTTCTTGGCCAGCGGCATCACCCGGACCGTGTCGACGCCGCACTCGGTCAGGCTTTCATACGCGGCGTCGAGCCACCCTTCCAGGGACCCTCTCCAGCCGCTTTCTACTGCTTTGGATGGTTCGTTCATGGCTCGATCCTAATCCCTCACCCAGCACTGCGCAAGCAAAATGTACACCTGTGTCCAGCTTATTGACACAGGTGTACATTTCGCCCTACCGTAATTTCAACCGAGGTCCCTGCCCTGTTCCGGAGAGTCTTGACGATGCTGAACGATCCGCTCCTCCAGCCCTATCAGTTGAAGCACCTGACTCTGCGCAACCGCATCATGACCACCGCCCATGAACCGGCCTATCCGGTGGACGGCATGCCCAAGGCGCTGTATCGCGCCTACCACGTGGAACGGGCGAAGGCCGGCGTGGCCCTGACCATGACCGCGGGGTCGGCCGCGGTTTCCCGGGACAGTCCGCCGGTGTTCAACAACATCCTCGCCTACAAGGATGAGGTGGTCGGCTGGATGCGCGACCTCACCGACGCCTGCCACGAGCATGGCGCGGCGGTGATGATCCAGTTGACCCACCTGGGCCGGCGCACGCGCTGGGACAAGGGCGACTGGCTGCCCGTGGTATCACCGTCGTTCGAACGCGAGGCCTCCCATCGCTCCTTCCCGAAGAAGATGGAAGACTGGGATGTGGAACGCATCATCAAGGACTATGCCGATGCCGCCGAGCGGATGAAGGCCGCCGGCCTGGATGGCATCGAGCTGCAAGCCTATGGGCATCTGATGGATCAGTTCTGGTCACCGCTGACCAACGACCTCGAGGCGCCCTATGGGGGCTCCATCGACAATCGGCTGCGCTTTACCTTCGACATCCTGCGGGCCATCCGCCAGCGCGTCGGCCATGAGTTTATCGTCGGCGTGCGCTATACCGGCGACGAGCAAATGCCCGGCGGGCTGACCCAGGCCGATGGTTTGGACATCTCCAGGCGTCTGAAAGACAGCGGCATGGTGGACTTTCTCAACGTGGTGCGCGGGCATATCGACACCGACGCCGGCCTGACCGACCTGATTCCAATCCAGGGCATGCGCAACTCACCGCACCTGGACTTTGCCGGGGAGATTCGCGCCGCCACCGACTTCCCGACCTTTCATGCGGCGAAGATCCCGGACGTGGCCACCGCCCGCCATGCCATCGCCTCGGGCAAGATCGATATGGTCGGCATGACCCGCGCGCACATGACCGATCCGCATATCGTGCGCAAGATCATCGAGGGCCGTGAAGAGGATATCCGCCCCTGCGTCGGCGCCAACTATTGCCTGGACCGGATCTACCAGGGCGGGGCCGCCTACTGCATCCACAACCCGGCCACCGGCCGCGAAACCAGCATGCCCCATGACATTCCAAAGGCCGCGCGCCAGCGCAGGATCGTGATTGTCGGGGCCGGTGTCGCCGGGCTGGAAGCGGCACGGGTGGCGGCGGAACGTGGCCATGAGGTGCTGGTGTTCGAAGCCGCCAACCAGGCCGGCGGGCAGGTTCGACTCACCGCGCAATCGGAACGGCGGCGGGAAATGATCAGCATCGTCGAGTGGCGCATGGCCCAGTGCCTGGCGCGCGGCGTGAGCTTTCGCTTCAATACCTGGGCCGAAGCCGGCACCGTGCAGGACGAAAACCCGGACGTGGTGATCATCGCCACCGGCGGCCTGCCCCACACCGAGATTCTCTCGGCCGGCAATGAGCTGGTGGTCTCGGCCTGGGACATTATTTCCGGGGATGTGAAACCCGGGCGCAATGTCCTGCTGTTCGACGACGCCGGTGATCATGCCGGCCTGCAAGCCGCCGAGTTCATTGCCAAAACGGGCGCGAAAATCGAAATCATGACCCCGGACCGGACCTTCGCGCCGGAGGTCATGGCGATGAACCTGGTGCCCTACATGCGCTCGCTGCAAGCGCTGGATACCACCTTCACCGTCACCTTCCGCCTGCTCGCGGTAGAGCGCGAGGGCGCCGGGCTGCTGGCAAGCATCGACAGCGACTATGGCAGTGCGCGCAAGGTCCGGCGCGTCGATCAAGTGGTGGTCAACCACGGCACCCGACCGCTGGACGAGCTGTATTTCGAGCTGAAACCGGCGTCCAGCAACGGTGGCGTGGTTGAGCAGCAGGACCTGATCGTCGGCCACCCGCAACAGCTCGTGACCAATCCGGACGGCAAATTCCAGCTGTTCCGCATCGGCGATGCGGTGGCGGCGCGCAACACCCATGCCGCGATCTACGACGCCTTGCGACTGGTCAAGGACTTGTAAGCCAACCCATTCCCAGGTGCAAAACATGCCAGACAATGAAGCCCCCTCCTGGAAAATCAGCGCCAAGAACGGCATTCAAGGCCCGGTCAGCGGCTCGCTTTATCATTCGTCTTCCACTGATGAATGGCTGCCGACAGCGGCGGAAGGCTTTTGGATCAAGCCGCTGTTCGAGGACCCCGAGCGCGGTGAAAAGACCCTGTTGATGAAGGTCGATCCCGGCGCCCAGGTCGCCAGTCATACCCATGCCGGGGAGCTGGAGCAGTTGTTCGTACTGCAAGGCTCCTTCTTTGATCAGGAGCGAACACTGAATGTCGGCGACTACTGTTGCCGGGCGCCGGATGCGGCACATAGCTCGGGTTCGGTACAGGGGGCTATTTTGCTGTTGATTTATACCCGCCGGTGAATAGAAGCCGCAGACGATGACATCCCCCCCAAGTCCGTTACGCTCGGGGGGGTTGTGCCCCCCTCCTCCAGAGCTGACACCACAACGCCCAATCCCGGATCAACGCCGTCCGCACCGGCACTATCGACACGGCCGATAAATATGTATATTCGAATATACGAATATTCATATGTATTGTGAGACACCACCATGAGTCTTTCCCCCGCGACTGTCTTCAAGTGCCTCGGTGACGAGACCCGCGCTCGGATCATGCTGATGCTCTGCGAACAGGGAGAGCTTTGCGTCTGTGAACTCATCTGGGCACTGGACGATAGCCAGCCGAAAATTTCTCGTCATCTTGCCCAGCTACGCACCTGCGGACTGCTGGAAGATCGCCGCCAAGGGCAATGGATCTATTACCGCCTGCACCCGCAGTTGCCGGAGTGGGTCGCGGACATTCTCCAGGTGACCCTCAAGGCCAATCGAGCCTGGGTCGACCGGAGCACCGACCGCCTTACCTCCATGGCAGACCGCCCTGTTCGCCAGGCCGCTTGCTGCTGAGCCCGCGCCCGAGACAATCAAAGGTTGGCCGCCCTCTCACACTTCCCATCCCGCTCATACCCCAGGCCCCGCGGTTGAGCATCCAAGCCCAGGAGCAAATGATGAAAGTTCTGTTCATGTGTACCGCCAATAGCTGCCGCAGCGTGCTCAGCGAAGGCCTGTTCAACCTGATGGCGCCTGAAGGGATGACGGCCGTCAGTTCCGGAAGCTTCCCCAGCGGGCGCTTGAACCCTCGCGCGGTTAGCACCTTGCAAGGGCTTGGCGTGGACACTTCGGGACTTTATAGCAAGGGCTCGGAAAGCTTTGCCGACAATCCGCCGGACCTGGTGATCACCGTGTGCGACAAGGCCGGCGGCGAGCCCTGCCCGGTGTACTTCGGCCCCGCCATCAAGAGCCACTGGGGCCTGTCCGATCCGTCCGAGGTCAGCGGCACCGATGAAGAGATCCAGGCCGCATTTGACGCGACGGTTGCGCACATCCGCCAGCGATTCGCCGCCTTTTTCTCTCTCGATTTCAAAGCGCTCAACCCTACGGAGTTGAAGCAGGCGCTGGACCGGATTGGTGAGCTCTGATGAACGACTTTACCCAGGAAAACCCCAGCGATGCGCCGAACCTGGACCTGTCACTGTTCGATGTACCTAGCGATGAGCGGCTCGCCCAGTACCGCCCGCCCGCGCACAAGCCACGCATTCTCTTGCTGTATGGATCGACTCGCGAACGCTCCTTCAGTCGGTTGCTGACGGAGGAAGCGGCACACATCCTGACGCTGATGGGCGCCGAGACGGTCATCTTCGATCCGTCCGGCCTGCCCCTGCCCGATGATGCGCCCGTGGACCATCCCAAGGTGCGGGAACTGCGCGATCGGGTGATGTGGTCCGAGGGCCAGGTCTGGTGCTCACCTGAACGCCATGGCTCGATGTCCGCCGTGTTCAAGGCGCAGATCGACTGGATTCCCCTGGCGCTGGGAGCGGTGCGGCCCTCGCAAGGCAAGACCTTGGCCGTGATGCAGGTGTGCGGCGGCTCGCAGTCGTTCAACACGGTCAATCAGCTTCGCGTGCTGGGCCGCTGGATGCGCATGGTCACGATTCCCAACCAGTCCTCCGTGCCCAAGGCGTTCCTGGAGTTCGATGAGGCCGGGCGCATGAAGCCGTCGCCCTACTACGACCGAGTTGTCGACGTGATGGAGGAGTTGATGAAGTTCACGCTTCTGTTGCGCGGCCGGGAGGAATACCTGGTGGACCGCTACTCCGAGCGCAAGGAAAGCGCCGAAGCACTCTCCGCGCGCGTCAACCAGCGCTCCATCTAGGAGGACTGGCCACACGCCTCGGCGAGCATAAGATCGCCTTGGGCCTACACATTGACCGGCCACCCTTGACCTCGGTGGTGGTCGGCATCCGGTCCGAGCACGTGACCTCGCGCGGCCGTTGCAAGCCTTTGCATGTGTTTGACAAGAGCAGTGGGCTGCGGATCAGTTGATGCGATTGGCCTCTTGCTGGCGCTTGTTGATCTATTGACCTGGAAATCCAACACCCGCCGCATGACGGGGTTAAAACAAGACCCCCTAGTAGACCGATCGACTAGGAACCACTACCATCGCCCCATGAACACTCCAAAGACTCGCGAAACATCTGATGTCCGCCAAGGAATCCTTGATGTAGGCCAACGAATCATGGCCGCCAAAGGGTATACCGCCGTGGGCCTGAACGAGATCCTGGCCACCGCCGGTGTGCCGAAAGGATCTTTCTATCACTACTTCGGCTCGAAAGACGCGTTTGGCGAGGCCGTGCTGGAAGACTATTTCGAGTCCTACCTCGACGATATCGATCAGACGCTCGCCCAGCCCAACCAGACGATGGCCCAGCGGTTGCTGAACTACTTTCACATCTGGCAGGCCACCCAGTCCTTTCAGAATTGCCAGGGCAAGTGCCTGGCGGTGAAGTTGGGCGTGGAAGTTGCCGACCTTTCCGAAACCATGCGCGCCGTGCTCCAGCGAGGCACGGCGGGCATTATCGATCGCCTCACGAATGCGATTGAGATCGGTGTGGCCGAAGGCTCTCTGACCATCACCGGTAATCCTCGCAACGTTGCGCAGAGCCTCTATCAATTGTGGGTCGGCGCCAGCGTCATGGTGAAGATTACGAAAAGTGTCCAGCCCTTCGAGACGGCGATAGCCACGACCCGCCAGATTCTCAACCTGCCCTGAATCATGGCATGAGTGGTGTATCGCCCATCGTGGTGCTGCACTGCTCGCGTTACTCTCCCCCCCCAACGTCAATCCACTGTCCTTTCGCGACACCTCATCGCGTAGGAAAAACCCATGAGAAGCGTTGCGCAAAAAGACCTGAAAAAATACTAGACGACTGGTCTAATGGAAGATACTGTAGCCACACATTCACCCCACCCGACAAAAAGGAATACAGCGTAAAGTGCCATCAAGCCACGTAGCGATGCTGTTCTATCCACAGCACGTCGCGGAGCTGATCATCAAGGCTACCCAATAATTTTTCTTCGCCCAGGCCATAGACGACCAGTCTAATTAAAACGCTCGATTTGTCGTGATCCCACGGCCTCAAACTGAAAACAGGACGCTCAAAATGAAAATTCTCATGGTACTGACCTCCCACGACACCCTTGGCAACACTGGCCGTAAAACCGGCTTCTGGTTGGAAGAACTGGCAGCGCCCTACTACGCCTTCCTCGCCGCCAATGCAGATATCGTCCTGGCCTCGCCCAAAGGTGGCCAGCCGCCGCTCGATCCGAAGAGCAACGAGCCATCGTTCCAGACCGACCTGACCCGCCGCTTCGAGAGCGATGCCGTGGCGACCGCCCTGCTCGCCAACACCGTGCGACTGGACAGCGTCTCCCAGGGTGATTTCGACGCGGTGTTCTACCCAGGCGGCCATGGCCCATTGTGGGACTTGGCTGAAGATCCAAAATCGATCCATCTGATCGAGGCGTTCCTGGCTGCCGGCAAGCCTGCTGCCCTGGTGTGCCACGCTCCGGGCGTGCTGCGCCACGTGAAAAAGCCTGACGGTACGCCACTGGTTGCAGGCAAAAAAGTCACCGGTTTCACCAATACCGAGGAAGAAGCTGTAGGCCTGACCGACGTAGTGCCCTTCCTGGTTGAAGACATACTGGTCGCCAACGGTGGCCTGTACTCCAAGGGCGATGACTGGTCCTCCCACGTCGTCAGTGACGGTCTGCTGATCACCGGCCAGAACCCGGGCTCGTCCACCGAAGCCGCTCAGGTCCTGATCGCCAAGCTGAACCCGCTCAACGCCTGAGCCCGCCCTTGACGGGAGACGCGCAAACGTCTCCCGCCGGTGTGGTCACCACCGTGGAAGCCCCGTATGCTGCAAAATCGCCATGGGCCGGTTCTGCAGGAGGCGTGGGTGGCAAGGGACTTGAGGACACTATGACTGACCGCGAGCAACTCCATCGAGAGGGCTATGTGCTGCTGCGCCGAGCGATCCCGGCCGAGTGGCTGGATGAGCTTCGCACCGTATTCGATGCAGGCGTGAAACCGTCGGATCAATGGCCAGTACCGCGGGGCATGGATTGTCGCCACTCGTTGTTGGACGATGACTCCAGGGTTCAGGCGGTGTGCCGCCTGCCGGAGTTGCTGGCGGTGGTGGGTGAGTTGATCGGAGAACGATTCTTCCTCTCCCAGGTGGAGGGTCGCGAGCCCCTGGCCGGTCGCGGCCATCAACAGCTGCACCGCGACTTGTCGGCCCAACGGCCCGGCGACATGGTCGGCGCCCTGGCTTATTTTGACGACTATGGCCCCGGGAACGGCGCAACACGGATCGTCCCCGGCAGCCATCGCCCCGGGCAGGAAGAACCACCCTTGAACTTCAATGACGAGTCCCGGTCCGTGCAGCTTTCAGGCTCCGCGGGAGACATCCTGGTCTTTGATGTCGATCTGGTGCATGCGGGCAGTCTGAACGTCATCGGCGCACGCCGTCGCTCCATCCTGATCAGCTATTTCTCGGAACCCCTATACGCGTCGCACCTGGAAACAGTGGGGCTGCGAAATATTCGGATGGACACGAGCGATCGGTTCGACCCCGCGGACTTTGCCTTGAAGGGCGATTCAAACAACGCTTGAGATGCCTGAAGTTATTTCTCATGGACGCAAATCCACACCTGACGGACTATGCCGCTCAATGCGGTGAAGACTCGTAGTGCTCGCTCTAAACAGGGCAGTTGGCGTCGACGACTGACCAGGAAATCCGCGATCAGCCACGCAGGAGCCGAGCATGAATATCGCCAACTGGCTGGACGACGCCGGCCTTCGTTACCCAGAGCGTCCGGCCTTGTTCGAGGGACGACGGCAAGTCGCCAACTACGGCGTCTTTGTCGACCTGGTCCGGCACCGTGCCGGGTATCTGATCGACGAGCACGGCATTGCCCCCGGCGATCGGGTCGCGCTGTTCATGATGAACTGTTGCGAATACCTCGAACTGCTCTATGCCATCTGGTGGGCCGGCGCGGTGGCGGTGCCGATCGACTGCAAGCTGCACCCCGTCGAGGCCGGCTGGATCGTGCGCAATGCCCGGGCCAGGCTGATTTTGACCGATGGCGGCCAGGTGTTCGCGCCCGGGGCCCTGCCCCAGGTGTGTCGAGAGCTGGATCGGGAGGACATGGGCGCACTCACCTCAATCACTTCGCCGCCGGACACGCCCTGCCCGCGTCAGGCCGATGACCTCGCCTGGCTGTTCTACACCTGCGGCCCCACCGATCGCTTCAAGGCAGTGATGCTCAGCCATGGCAACTTGACGGCCATGTCACAGGGCTATTCACCCGATGTCGATCCGATCGACGCCGATGAGGCCGTGGTCTATGCAGCGCCGATGTCTCACTGTGCCGGGCTCTATAACCTGATCCATGTACGCCGGGCCGCTCGCCATGTCGTCCCGGAGTCTCGCGGCTTCAAGGTCGACGAACTGTTCGAACTGGCGAGCGGGTTCGGCAATATCACGTTGTTCGTGGCCCCCGCCATGTTCACCTGCATGGTCGAACAGGCCCGCCACCAAGGCTACGATGGCGGGGAAATCAAGACCATCATCTATGGCGATGCGCCCATCTACCCGACAGAACTGCGTAACGTACTGCTCAAGAACAGCTACGGCGAACTCCTCAAGACGGAGCTGCGCCTGTGGTTGAACACCAGTGCCAACGACACCGCCGATCACTGAAGCACATTTTCGATACCGGGCTTGGAACGGCTGCGTACAGGGTGCGCGACTCGCTCATGCAGGCCCAACGCGACCACATCGTTCAGTGCCTGGCTCGACAACTCCGGGTTGTTGACCACCAATCGCACTTCGAGGAAATCCTCGAAATCAGGAAAGATGCTCAAGCCGTTACGCAGGGCCGCCTCGCGGGACACCATGCCGAGGCCGTCCATCTGCGTGATCAACGAAAGGGTCAGGATTTCGCTGCCGGAGTAGATCATCCGCTGGGCGGATTCATAGCGCCCCAGGCCGGCATCGAGAAAGCGCGAGAAACTGTGGGAATACGGACAATCATCCGCCGGACGAACCAGAAACTTATTACCCAGCAGCACCAACGGATCGCGCTCATCACCACAGTGGGCGCCCACCACCCGGATATGCACATCCGGCAGCACAATACTCGGCAATCCGAGCTTTTGCGGGCCGATCAACACGGCCAGGTCGAAGCCTTCGTTCTTGAGTTTGCTGAGGTTTTCCATCGACTCGGCGTAGCTGAATTCCAGCTGATGGTCAGGGAACACCTCGATCAGGCGCCCGATCATTCTCCGATTGAAGTCCTCCGACAGCGTGGTATTGAGCGCCACCTTCAGGGTGCGTTGCCCAGGCGCCTTCAGCGCGGTGACTTTCTCTTCCATCTGTCGCGTGGCGACCAACACCTTGTCCATGTAGGGCGTGAGTTCCGTGCCCTGGGGGGTCAGGGTCAAGCCCTTGTTGGAGCGCCGAAACAGGCGAAAACCAAACTGCTCTTCGACCTTGTTCAACTGCGCGGCCAACGCCTGCACCGTCAAACTGGACTGCTCCGCGGCCGCCGACAACGAGCCGGTCTGCACGATGCGCATCAGGTTGCGTAAGATTCTAGTGTCCATGGGCTGATGCCCTCTAAGGTGAGCTGGCGATTGTCGCGTACCTTGCGGTCTATAGGGCGCCATTTGATACAACGGCTCACAGCGCACGCTTCCTGAAAATGAACCGACATGACCGTTCGGCGCTTTTTTTGGCACGATCGAAAATTCATATCTAGGGTTACGTAACTGGCGAAATGCCAGTCTGCGAGTATCGGAAAACCTGCTGTTACCGACAGCTAATACCCAAGAAAATCAGGGATGGTTTGTGCTTGCGATCATCTATTCGCTCGCCCTGAGTGACGAGTTGATCCCTGCGTTTCGTTGTTTTCTCTCAAGGATAGAAAGATGACCAACGTACTATCGATTCGCACGTTTTTTTCACATCCCCTCCTGGCCGCCGATCATCACAATCCGGTCATCAAGACGCCCCCGAACATTACACAGTCAGCGTGGGCAACTCAACGGCGCGATTGAATCGTCGCCCACCACCGGTGCCTTCGCTAACGCGCAATTGCAAGCGGCCATTGTCGACGGGCAAAACATCGCCACGAAACGGGGTCAGCGTGCATAAGGGTGCCCTCCTTCCCGGAAGGAGGGTTTGGCAACACCACGGAAGGATCCATCGTTATGAATCGTTCAACACCCCACGCTTTACCTCCTTACGGGACCGCCATCCAAGGCGCGATCGAGGAGGGCAATCTGCAGCAGATGAAAGCGTTGCTGAAGCAACGTGACTCAACGACACCGCACTCGAAAGACCTGCAAACCGCGTATGAAAAGCTGGCCAAGGAAGTTTCCCGTTTAGAGAAGCTTTAGGGCCTTTCTCTCAATGCAATGGAGGCAATAACTATGTCTGGTTCTACTCAGCAACTTGTCGGCTTGTTCCCACTCAGTTATCGAATTGGCACCTCGGCCCCCGGGGCACAAAGCCTGACGCTCAATCTGCTGGTCTTTACGCCCGAGCAGAGTGTCAGTGGTACTGCCATCGTCACCCAGGCGATCAACCCGCCGCTCGATCTACAGTCGGATGTCTGGGGTGAATACACCTACATGACGGTCATGTCACCGGCCGTCAGCAAAATCCTGATTACCGCTCAAGGCAACCACGGCGGCCCCACTGCGAACACTGCCGTGAACTTCAAGTTGCACCTGGTGGTGGGCAGTGACTGGAAAGAAGGCGTGGCCAGCTACCACTACCAGGATGGCCAGCACCGGGTCAGCGTCAACAACGTCCCCGCCCACCTCAATGAACCGGTGCAATCCCGCTTCTTCCCACCCATGGGCCCTGGCCCGGTCATTCTGCCCTACCCACCGATTATGCCCCTGTACGCCGCGCCGATTCAGAGCGCCATTGCCAGCGGCGACCTGGCCCAGATGAAACACCTGGCCGGCCTCGCCAAACAGCAACTGGAGCAGCAACCCCAGTTGCAGAGCGCACTGGAAGCCGCGAAGGGCGAAATCAGCAGGCTGGAGCGGCGCTGACTGGCGGCGCGATCAGACTGAACTGTCCGCATACAAACAAGGGAGTTGCACCATGTCGATTGGACTTTTTCATACTCGCCTCATCACCCATACCCCACTGCTGGGTGCGCCGGTACTTACCCTCGATCTGCTGGTCGATACCGCTCGCAAGACCGTCACCGGAATTGCCAGTGTGTTCGCCAGTACCTACCCAACGGTTAATTTCCGCGCCAAGGTCTGGGGCAATTACTCCGAGGCCAAACTGACAGCCTCGGTGGAGAACCACATTGTCCTCACCTTGGAGGGTGGCCCAAGCAGACCGCCCAGCCAGATCGCCGAGACGTTTCATCTCAAGGGGATCCTCGGCGCGGATTGGGCCAGCGGGTTTGTCGACTATAACTACTTCGAGCATGGCCAAGAGCATTACGTCAGGCACGCCGCTGTCAGCCAGGCCCCCGTCGAGCAGCACGAGCCTGGGAGGCATCCCGTACTGCCGCTCTACGCCGTGGCGGTGCAGCAGGCACAAGCCAGTGGCGATCTGGCGCAACTGAAATCCGTTGTGCACCTGGGAGAGCAGCAACTGGCGCATCACGGTGTGCTGCAAAGCGCCCTCGAGCAATTGAACGCGGAAATCGCGCGCCTGGAAGCACGCTAGTCCGCTTTGCCCGGGCGAGGCCGATTCTGGTCTCTCCCGGGTCTTTCCAACCAGAGGCAAATCCAACCGCGCCATCGACGCTAGGGAAGGCGCGAACACTTCGATGGACTCGTATCGCGCCGTGCCCGCGCGCAAGGATTTTCCCATGTCAGACAACCGCCCTGCCCGTTATCTCAGTGAGACCGACCTCAAACGCTACGTACCGGTTCATGTGGTCTGGGAAATCACCCTGGCCTGCGACCTCAAATGCCTGCACTGCGGCTCACGCGCGGGCCATCGACGTCCCGATGAACTGAACACGCGCGAATGCCTGGAGGTGATCGACTCACTGGCGGCTCTCGGTACCCGAGAGATCACCCTGATCGGTGGCGAGGCCTATTTGCGCAAGGACTGGACGCAGCTGATCCGGGCGATCCACGATCACGGCATGTACTGCGCCATACAAACAGGCGGACGTAACCTGACGCCCGCCAAGATGCAGGCCGCGGTCGACGCCGGCCTCAATGGCGTCGGCGTTTCTCTCGATGGTCTTGCCCCGCTGCATGACGCGGTACGCAATGTCCCGGGCTCCTTCGACAAGGCCGTGGACACCTTGCGCCGCGCCAAACAATCCGGGCTCGCCGTGAGCGTCAACACGCAGATCGGCGCGGCCACCCTGCCGGATTTGCCGGCGCTCATGGACACCATTATCGAGCTGGGCGCCACTCACTGGCAGATCCAGCTCACGGTCGCCATGGGCAATGCCGTCGATCACCCGGAGCTACTGCTACAACCCAGCCAGTTGCTTGAAGTGATGCCGCTGCTGGCGCGGCTTTACCGGGAGGGGGTCGATCGCGGCCTGCTGATGAACGTGGGCAACAACATTGGCTACTACGGCCCTTACGAACATCTCTGGCGCGGCTTTGGTGACGAGCGCGTGCATTGGAGTGGCTGCGCCGCCGGCCAAACGGTTCTGGCACTTGAGGCCGATGGCACGGTGAAAGGCTGCCCTTCCCTGGCCACCGTCGGCTTTTCCGGCGGGAACGTGCGCAACATGAATCTGCACGACATCTGGCATTACAGCGAAGGCATGCACTTCGGGCGCCTGCGCGGCGTCGAGGACCTGTGGGGTTATTGCCGCAGCTGTTACTACAACGATGTGTGCCGCGGTGGCTGCACCTGGACCTCACACTCCTTGCTGGGCAAGCCAGGCAACAATCCTTACTGCCATTACCGTGCGCTGGACCTGGAAAAACAAGGGCTGCGAGAACGAATCGTGAAAATCGAAGACGCCCCGCAGGCCTCCTTCGCGGTCGGGCGTTTCGACCTGATCACCGAGCGTATCGACACCGGTGAAAAAGTCAGCAGCGTCAGCGATAGCGGTCAGGTGATCAAACTGGCCTGGGCCAATCAAGGGCAGAAATCGCCGGATGAAGGGCGCATTCCCGTGCAACTGGCCCTGTGCCGTGGCTGTTTGCAATACATCTATCCCCACGAGTCGACCTGCCCGCACTGCCAAGCGGATGTGGCGGCCGCAGAAGCGGAACACCAGGCCAACCGCACCAGACAACAGGCCATCATGAACACCCTGACGGGTCTCCTGGGGATTGCGCCCAGCACCTTGATGTAGCTATTGCGCGAGGGATGTTGATTGAGGACGGTTGAGCGGCTTTGAACGGATGCAGGCAAAGCATCATCGACGAGGCCCGCTCCACCTGTACTTGTCCTATCCTTCCAGCCAACGCCCCTACTCCGGACACCGAAATGCCCGCCCCCGAATCCGCCCTCCTGCAAAGCTGGCATCACAACGCCCAATCCTGGATTGAAGCGGTTCGCGGCGGCGCCATCGAAAGCCGCCGCCAGGTCACCGACCAGGCCATCCTGCTGGCGGTGCTGGGCCGCCAGCCCGAGCGTGTGCTCGACCTGGGTTGTGGCGAGGGCTGGCTGTTGCGGGCACTGGCGACACGGGGCATCAACGCGGTTGGTGTGGACGGCGATGCGACGCTGGTGGAGGCCGCGCGGGCGGCGGGCTCTTCGCCAGTGCATTTGGCCAGCTACGAAGCGTTGGTGGAGGCGAAGGTGGATGTCGGCCGAGACTACGACCTGATCTGCGCCAACTTCGCCCTGCTGCACCAGGACATCATCCCTCTGCTCGCCGCCATGAACGCCCTGCTCGCCCCTGGCGGCGCGCTGGTGATCCAGACCCTGCATCCATGGACTGCGGCGGCGGGCGACTATCAGGATGGTTGGCGAAACGAGACCTTCGATGGGTTCAAGGGGCAGTGGCAAGCCATGCCCTGGTATTTCCGAACCCTGTCCAGTTGGCTCAATGCGCTGGACATGGCCGGTTTTCGGTTGAGTACTTTGCAGGAGCCGCAGCACCCACAGAGTGCTGCGCCGCAGTCATTGCTGTTGGTGGCCGAGAAGCGGGAGTGAGCCACACCGGCTTCCTACTTGCCCGTCTCCTCAACCGCGCCTTTGTTCTGAAAGCCGAAAGAGTATTTCAGAGCCCGTGCATGCTGGGTGCGAGTATCCGGCAAACCTATGGTCTCCGGATTCGCAAAGCCGGTAGGGCTGGAGGGGTCCATGAAGTTAGCGCGATTGATCGCATCAAACAGAAAACTGAAACCTTGCTTCAGTGTGCTCTGGGCGATGCCATGACACCCCATACAGCCGCCCATGGTCTGGCTTCCAGTGCTGTGATCAAAATCCGGCACCTTGATGTTCTTCACCGTGCGCATATTAGTCAGGGTGTTGTCCTCCGGAACGGGGAATACGTTGCTTCCGCGAAAGAGTTGAATCCCCGGCTGGCTGCTTTCGACCAGGATATTGGCCAGGTAATAATCCGGGTCGGTTTCAGTGCTCGACGGAATGGCCTGCACCCCTTTAAGCCGGTAGTGCTTCCAGACCGAATTGTTGAACGCACTGCTGCCGTCCATTAGTTGCTTGACCTGGTTGTTGACCGCCGTGACTTCGGAATAGATGGTTTGCGGTTGCACGACACGAATCGGCCCGGCCTGCCCCTTGGGGATCCCGTTGCTGCCGGAGTAGATGGGCGGAGTATGGGCCGAGTCCGCAACATCGCCCCTGGGCAGGGTCACCGTATGGGTGGTGTTGCCGTCAGAGAAGGTAGCAACCGGCGGTGAACCGTTATCCGGCGAGTAGGCAACCTTGTCGTAGTTGGCGATATAGTAAAGCCCGGTCGGCGACTTGTCGGGCAAGGTCATCGCATCCTCATGCTCGAACGTGGCGAAAATGAAGGTCGGGTAGTTGGCCGTCTTATGGATGATATGCAAGGCGACCAGGGCATAGTCTTCGTTGTACGCCACCGGTGCCTTATCGGTGCCGTGATAGGTCACCACCGTCGCCGTATGGTAGCGCGCACGCTGCGCCACCGGAATATCCGCCAGCTTGCGCCATGCCGCCTTGACCTCCACCGCGCCGTCGGGCAGGACGATATGATCCGGGTACATGCTCAGGCCTTGCGCATAGGTGTAAATGACGGGATTGGCCTTGGCCTCGAACAGGATCTGGCTGTCGTTCGAAGGGGCATAGTGACTCCCGTTCATTGCTGGTCGTGGTGGGTTGACCGGGAAAAATATCGCGTTTTGCCCTATTTGAGTCGCCTCATCCAGATTGTTGTAATGAGCAAAACTCGCGCCTGGGGCCAAAGGCACACCGTTGGGGAAACTGACATAGCGGTATTGCGGGCTGGAAGCGAACGGCCGCGTAGGGCCGCCTACGCCTTTTTTTTCCCCTCCCGGAGGAAACAACTCGGTGCGGTGGGCGAAGGTTTGCCACAACAAAGGACTGGGAGATTGTGGCAGCTTGCCCGAATCGGCAAAGCTGCTGGAGGGATTGCCAATGCCGCGGTTAGCGGGCAACGGCGTGTTGGCGGCATTGTTCAGTGCGATAAAGCTGCGCCAGGCGAAAGTTGCATAATCGGTATGGCTAAGGCCCGTGGCCAGATCCGCGGGCAGTTGCGGATTGTTCATGGTCAAATCGTTTGCAGTGATGGCATAGGAAACGCCCAATCCCGATGGATAGGCTGAATTCCCAGGGAAGCGTTTGGAGAAATACGCATTCCAATGCAGCCCGTCGTTTGAATAAAACGTACTGGAACTGCTGCTGATAAACACGCGCTCGCCGATCATCGTTGCACTGTTCAGGAAGCCCCTGGGCCCCTGGCCGTTTATACCCGTCAGCGCTTGCTTCGCCCCCCACTGGCCGGCCCGGTCGTAAGTGCGGGCGAACATGGCGCCGTTCTCAAAAGCGTAATAAGCCCACAATTGACCGTTATAGACGACGGGCACCATCGTTAGAATTTTGTCGGCGCTTTCCTGGAAGGCCAGATTTTCCCGGCTCCACGCAACACCGTCATTCGAGGTGACATAATAAACAGCGTTACCTGAGTTTTCGCTATACAAGACAAAGAGCTGTCCGTTATACACAATCGGTTTGTTATTGATGGCTGTATGGAGCGTACTGATAGGCTTGGCCGTGGACCAGCCGGTGCCGTTTTCGGAGCTGACGGTCTTCAAGCGGCCCTGGGGATCGGTAAAGGTCAGTACCAATTTTTGATTGAACACGCTCACCGAGACATTACTAAAAATACTATCCACACTGATAGTTTGTGTGGCAGACCAGTTTTTCCCTTCCGCCGAAGTGGCATAATTTATATGCTTTTGGTCATTGTTGTTGGCCCAGAACATATAAACCTTACCCTTGAACGACTGCACCGAGGGTATATAAAACGCTTGCGGCCTGAAGGGCACCGTGCTCGTCGAAGAAGGCGTGCCACTTGAAGCCTCTGGATGATCAAAGACATCGACCGTGATCCCCACACCTTGTTGCGGTGTGGCGATGATCACACTCTCCGCATAAACCGACGAGACCGACAGCACGCCACTCAGGCACAGCAACAATCGACCCAACATTGCTTTGACGTTCATATATTCGCTCCTTTGAATAGCGGCTACTACAGGGCGCGGAGGCGCCCTGATCGGCGTAGCTGTTCCCTGGCTGCCGGCCCTTGCCTTGCAACGCTACTTAGCGGCCACGGCCTCCGCTGCTTTGGCCATGTTTTCGGCGGTGGCTTCGGTCGAGTTGCCTGCGATGGTGTACAGATAAAGTGTGGTGACGAATCCGGGGGCGGCCGACAGGGCCACATCGACCGGGGCACCCGCGTTATCCGGCACCAACTTCCCGGTCATATCCTGCTCTTCGTTCAGCTCCTGCTCCACCCGCAGGTGATAGCGGGTAAATTGGATAAACTGAGGGTCGGTTATCGCGGTGGCCGCCAAGGGATCCCAGAAATACAGATATTTGCCGATACCCGGCGCGATGGTCGAGCTTTGCAGCACGTGGGTGAGGAATTGAGCCACCGGGTTGGAAATACGGGAGAGTTGGCTCACGAAATTCTGGGTAATCGGGATAAAGTTACTGGCGTTCAGCGCAACCAACTGCACAGGGATACCGCCATCAAAGGCATATTGGGCACCCAGCGGATCCAGGAAGATATTCCATTCGGCAACTTCGTTGGTGTAATAAGGCGCATCACCCAAAGCGTCAATAATATTACCGCCCGCACCCGGCTGGACGTATTCCGGCAACAAATTCCCGCCCATCATCACGATGCGGTCTACTTTACTGAGCAACAAGCGTTGCAACGCACTATCGGTTTTAGCGTGCTGGAACAAATGCCCCCAGGTCGTACCACCGCCGATCATTAACACGGTAAACTTATGATCGGCCTTTTCCAAGGTTTCCCTTAAGAAAGCGAGCGCATCAGCTCGCGTGGGATTGGGGTTTTTCCGTGGAAACAGGGCGTCGTAATGGTGATCCGCCGCCTGGCGTGTTTCAAAGGGAAAGGTATTGCTGTACACCATGGGGCGCTGAAGACCCGCCGCAACGGGGATACGTTCTATCTCAGGGTCATTAAACAAAGTGAGGAAATTGCTGACGTTTTCAACGCCGTGACTCAAGTGAACAGCGCCCACCCCCGTCACAGTAATACCTTCGACTTTTATCCCATGATGCTTGAGCAAATACGACATGGCCATGTAATCGTCGAAATCGACATCGGTATCGATGAGTACATGCGTGAGCGGTTGAACAGACATAAGGTTAGCCTCCTGGCTAATGAAGAGTTTACATCCGATGTCAGGTGTTACCGAACGATCCAGCTTGTGTAGGCACAGGTCTAACAGTAGCGATTTGCAGCGTAGGCGGCCATTTGATGTCTGTCTAGTGATCTGAGCCGTTAATCCAGCGGTCCATTGATCACACTATAGGATGTGTCCAACGCGATGGATTCAGCACGTGTATGCCTCCCGATGTTCCCCTGGCTGCCATCCAAAAGAATGGCACTTTCCTGAAAATGACCTACACCTGATAGCAAGGAAGAACGGCCAGCGATCGACAGGAGTCGATAGTCAGAATCCCCCGCCCTCCCTGCGCACACTCCGTTTCCTCTCTGTTGATCATTCCTGGCAAATCGTTGGGGATTGAACTCAGTCGTCCGGCGCCGCCGAGGAGGTAGACCACCCATACTCGATACCCCGTTTCACCCGTGAAGCCCGTCTCGGCGATCAAACCGAGACCTTGACCAAAAATAAATAAAAGGAAGCCCCCGCATTGGCAGGCATAAGCCCAAGCGATGCCAGGCGTTTTCCCTATCAAGGAGATGATCGATGACCCAATCCCCAGGAACGCTCACAGCCTTCGCGGTGGCGGCCGCGTTGTTCAGCGTCGCCGCCCAGGCCGGCACCTACCCTGACTACGGCTACGCGCCACCCGACACCTATACCGGCGCCAAATTCGTGCTCAGCCAGAGTTATCCCACCACACCGCCCAAAGGCCCGCTGCCGGAGTTCTTCAAGAAGCTGCCGACCAAGCAGGACAACAATTTTGAAACCTGGCGTGCCTACATGGACGCCGTGAAAAACTACTGCCTGGAAGGTAACGTCGACGTCAATTGGGACGTTCAGAAAAACAAGGTTCGCCAGTGGTATCACATGCCGTGGCAGCACTATGGCCCGCTGGGGCGCGAGGGCATCCATGGCTTGACCAAGGAAGCGCAGATCCAGGCCCAGCAACTGGCGTCCACGCAAACCGCCACCGGCCAGACTTACGCCGTGGGCATTTACAACGACATCGGCGCCTACACCATCGGCAAGGTCTGGAAAGACCCGCAGAACCCTGATCCGAGCTACACCTCGCAGCCCAACAGCTTCCCCAACGGTACGGTCGTGTGCAAGGCCCTGTTTGCCGACATCGACCGCAACACCGTGCCGTTCCTGGTCAACCCGGTGTTGTGGCAGGGCTATATCACCGACACCTTCACCTCCGCCAATCGCGTGGTGAAGGATGTCGCCCTGATCCAGATGGACATCGCCGTACGTGACACCCGCATGAAGGAGACCGGCTGGATCTTCGGCACCTTCCAGTACAACGGCGCCAAGACCGGCAAGGCTGGCTGGGACAACCTGGTACCGGTGGGGATCATCTGGGGCAACGATCCGAAAGAAACCGGCAATGACTTCACCAACCCGAAACCGACCGTCACCAAGATCAACCCGGCGCTGCAACAGACCGCCATCAACGCCAACACCCAGGAGCTGCCGCCGACCCACCTGGGCTGGAACGGGCGCCTCAACGGTCCGGTGGACAATCCCAACAGCTCCTGCCAGAGCTGCCATATGACGGCCGAGGCGCCGCAAGTGGCGATCATGAATCCACTGTTCCAGAAAAATCCGCCACCGGTGGGTTCGCCTGACTGGATGAGGTGGTTCCAGAACATTCCGGCAGGCCATCCGTTCACTCCTGGAACCAAGAGCACGGATTTCAGCCTGCAGATGTCGGGCAGTCTGGTGAACTTCTACCAGTGGAAGTGTGACATGGGCGGGATCTACGAAAACGGCATCAACGCTTGCGCGAAAACCGCCGGCCTGAAGTTGAAGATGCTGAAGTCCGGAAATGGGGCACCGCAGCCACTGCAGCGCGTGATCCGCGATCCAAGCCTGGAACAATTGCTCGAGTAACAGGCGACAACCTCCGGGCACTGGGTGCCCGGAGGCTGACTCATACCACTGGCTGCGACGCCTATGCTCAGCCAGGACAAGCTTCAGCGAAAACCTGCACCACCGTTTACGACACTGCCTCAGACGTCAGACAGGTGTCAGGGTCTATACTGATTTTGCCCCTTTAATCAGGAGCCAGCCTTGATCACCGTGTAGTCAACCAGGCAGAACACGTGAAGTCTTCGACACTTGCTGTAGCGCTGCTCTGTCTATTGCTCGGCGCTCCCGCCAGGGCCGAGTCCTATCTGGTCGTTACCGAGGAGTGGGCACCGTACAACTATCAGGAGAACAATCAGCTCACGGGCATGTCCACGGAGATCGTCCGGGCCATCATGGCGCGGACCGGGGATAACTTCGAGATGGTGCTGCTGCCCAGTATGCGCAGCATCCACGCATTGAATACCCGCCCCAAGACCATCCTGTATTCCCTGTTCCGCACGGCGAAGCGCGACCCCTTATACAAGTGGGTCGGACCTATCGTGGAAGAGTCCATTTACCCCTATCAGTTAGCCAATGCGCAGCAGCCGGTGAATTCCCTGGAACAGCTACTACGCGCGCCACAGATCACGACGAGACAGGCCGGCCTGATACCCGAGGTTCTGCAGTCGCGGGGCTTCAACAACCTCGCAAAAGTTGCAATCGAGAGCCGGCAGCTCTATCGCATGCTGCTCGCCGGACGCACTGACATCATCGTCGGCGACACCGCCGCGGGGGTGGCTTACTACAGCCGCGAGTTGAACATCGCCCCCGGCACGCTGCGGCAGATTCCCATCGAGCTCTATCGCTCATCGCTGTACATTGCCTTCAGCCGCGACAGTGACGACAAACGGGTAGCCGCCTGGGCCGACGCCCTGGAGCAACTGCGCCAGTCAGGTGAGTTGAAGCGCATCCAGGATCGGTACAGCCAACCCATCGGGCAATGAAAGCGTGGAACCCGCGCAAGTTTTTAGAATGGCATGATGAGCACATCCATAACTGTCGCGTCCTTTGGTCGAGAGGTTCCATTCCAGCCTTCCCCATGGATAAAACACGTTTCCAGGAGAGATCCTGCCATGATAAATAAATCAGTCCCCGACAGTTGAAGTTCTGAAAATGCCAAAGACAAAGCCGGCAGCTAGCGCGGCAGCAACGGCTGCTGAGATCGAAAGATCCATCCAGGCCCTGAACAAAATGGCTGAACGCCTTTGGGGGGATGGCAGGGAGACCGAGGCAAAAGCACTTCTCGATGCCCTGGACGCCTTGAACCGGGCGCTGGACAGGATCCGGATCGGCGAGAGCCGCCGGGTGGTGACGCTCCACTAACAAGCCAGGGACGTCCAACGGAAAACAAATCGGCCCTCTATTCGCCCACCAACCTTCGAATGCTGCGACAAGCCGAGCATGGACAAAACGAACGGCAGGAACGAGGGCATGCCAGGTTCCTGCCGTTTCAAGCGTTTGCCGGTAAAAGGCTCAGCGCATCAAAAGAAGCCCAGCGGATTGATGTCGTAGCTGACCAGCAGGTTTTTGGTCTGCTGGTAGTGGTCGAGCATCATTTTGTGGTTTTCACGGCCGACACCGGATTTCTTGTAGCCACCGAACGCGGCATGCGCCGGGTACAGGTGATAGCAGTTGGTCCACACGCGACCGGCCTTGATCGCCCGCCCCATGCGGTAGGCACGGTTGATATCACGGGTCCACAGGCCCGCACCGAGGCCGAACTCGCTGTCGTTGGCAATCGCCAGGGCTTCAGCTTCGTCCTTGAAGGTGGTCACGCCCACCACCGGGCCGAAAATCTCCTCCTGGAACACGCGCATTGTGTTGTTGCCCTTGAGCAGCGTCGGCTGGATGTAGTAGCCGGTGGACAGATCGCCTTCCAGGCGCTCCGCCGCGCCGCCGGTCAAGAGCACCGCCCCCTCCTCCTGAGCAATCTTCAGGTACGAAAGAATCTTGTCGTATTGCTGCTCCGAGGCCTGGGCGCCGACCATGGTCTCGGTGTCCAGAGGATCGCCACGCTTGATCTTGCCGATCTTCTGCATCACGACCGCCATGAACGCGTCGTAGATCGATTCCTGGATCAAGGCACGCGACGGGCAGGTGCAAACCTCGCCCTGGTTGAAAAACGCCAGCACCAGGCCTTCAGCGGCCTTTTCGATAAACTGCGGCTCGGCCTGCATGATGTCTTCGAAGAAGATATTCGGCGACTTGCCACCCAGCTCCACCGTACTGGGAATGATGTTCTCGGCCGCGCACTTCATGATGTGCGCGCCCACCGGCGTGGAGCCGGTGAATGCGATCTTGGCGATACGCTTGCTGGTGGCCAGGGCCTCGCCGGCTTCACGGCCAAAGCCATGGACGATATTCAAGACACCCGGTGGCAGCAGGTCGTTGATCAGCTCGGCGAAGACCATGATCGACAGCGGCGTTTGTTCGGCCGGTTTCAGCACCACGCAGTTGCCCGCCGCCAGCGCAGGCGCCAGCTTCCAGGCCGCCATCAACAGCGGGAAGTTCCACGGAATGATTTGCCCCACCACGCCCAGGGGTTCATGGAAATGGTAAGCCGTGGTCAGTTCGTTGATCTCTGCGGCGCCGCCTTCCTGGGCACGGATGCAACCGGCGAAATAACGGAAGTGGTCGGCCGCCAGCGGAACGTCGGCATTCAGGGTTTCGCGCACGGCCTTGCCGTTGTCCCAGGTTTCGGTAACGGCCAGCACTTCAAGATGCTGTTCAATACGGTCGGCAATGTTCAACAGGACCCGCGAGCGATCCTGTGCCGAGGTCTTGCCCCAGGCATCGGCTGCCCCATGGGCGGCGTCCAGCGCGAGTTCGATATCAGCGGCGGTGGAACGGGGGAACTGGGCAATCACGTCACCGTTGATCGGCGAGGTATTGGTGAAGTATTCGCCATGGACCGGCGCGATAAACTCACCGCCGATGTAATTGCCATAGCGCGATTTGAAAGAAACGACAGCGCCTGGGGTTCCGGGGGGTGCGTAAATCATGATTGAGGCCTCTTTGCGGGTCATTGTCTGTGGGTCGCACACGCGATGAACAGATGCTAGAGAGCCCGCGCCGCCAAACGAATACGCCCTTGGCAGGGGTCACCTTGTCATTTAGTCGTAATTGGGCCCTTCTGAAAAACCGCAAACGCGCAACGCTTCGTACTTTAGTAGGGGTTTACCTGACTATCGTCGCATTCACAAAGCAGGGGGAGTGGCATGTAATGCCGCCATTACAAGAAAGGAATCGCCCTTATGCCGCCTACCCCGGACCTCGTACCCTGAGCCCTTTCCCTGAACAACAGAGATACCCCGCCATCACACCGCAATCAAAAATAAACAGGTGCAAGGCCATGTACAAAATTCTAATTGCCGATGATCACCCGCTGTTTCGTGAAGCCATCGCCAATGTGATCAGCGACGGTTTTCCGGGCTGCGAAGTGATGGAAACCGCCGACCTGGAGAGCGCGCTGGCACTGACTCGGCGCCATGACGACTTCGACCTGATTCTGCTCGACCTGAATATGCCTGGCATGCACGGCCTCAATGGCCTGATCAATCTGCGCAACGAGGCGCCCACCATCCCGGTGGTGATCGTGTCCGCCGAACAAGACAAGCAGATTGTGCTGCAAGCCATCATGTACGGTGCGGTGGGCTTTATTACCAAGTCGTCGCCACGGGCGCAGATGACTGAAGCCATCGAGCAGATCCTCAACGGCAATGTCTATCTGCCTCCGGATATCATCCACTCGCCAAAGGCCGATACCCGGCGCAGCATGAACAGCGCCCCCGGCTTTGCGCCTGAGTTACTCCAATCGCTGACCCGCAAGCAATTGCTGGTCCTGGAACGTATGACCAAGGGCGAGTCGAACAAGCAGATCGGCTACACCCTGGAAATCGCCGAGACCACCGTCAAGGCTCACGTCTCGGCCATCCTGCGCAAGCTCAACGTGCATAACCGGGTCCAGGCGATTCTCAGCGCCGGGGATATCGATTTCACCGCCTACCTGCGGCGCTGAATGGGTCAACCCACCGACTCCTTGCCCAGCAGATGACTGATGGCAGTCTTGAGCTTCATCGGCCGCACCGGTTTGTGCATCAAGGTGTGGCCCAGCTCACGCATTTGCAGCTTCAGTTCATTGCTGTAGTTGGCCGTGATCATCAGCGCCGGCAAGGGCAAGCCACGTCGGGCGTTGATCGTGGCCACGACATCGACACCGTTCTGCTCATGGTCCAGGTGATAATCGGCAATCAACAGGTCGGCGTCGCCATGATAGTTGTCCACCTGCCGCGCCAGGTCCTGTTCGCACAGCGCGGTGACCACCTCGCAGCCCCAGCTTTCCAGGAGCGTGCGCATCCCCGCGCAAATCGTCGCATCATTGTCCAGCACCCAGATCCGTGCCCCGCGCAACCTTTCGAGCATGGGCCCCGTCATGGGTAACTGGATCTGTGGCTTGGGCGCGCAGAGGGTCAGCGGTACTTCGACAGCGAACATCGAGCCTTTGCCGGGGGCCGAGCGGACGCTGATCTTGTGCCCGAGGATCCCGGCGATTTTTTCGACAATGGCCAACCCGAGACCCAACCCGCGATCCTGATGGGGTCGTTGCACGTCGCCGCGTTTGAACTCCTGGAAAATTTCCTCCAGTTTGTTCTCGGCAATCCCGATACCGGTATCCCAGACTTCGATGGACAGACAATGGCGATGCCGACGACAACCCAACACCACGCGGCCAGTGGTGGTGTAGCGGATGGCGTTGCTCAGCAGGTTGCGCAGAATCCGCGCGAGCAACTGGATATCGCTGCGCACCAGCGCCGAACACGGCACGAACGCCAGGCGCAAGCCCTCGCTGGCAGCCGCTTGCGCGAACTCGACCGCCAGGTTTTCCAGCAGTTCGCTCAGGGCAAACGGCGCGATATCGGCCTTGATTACCCCGGCATCCAGCTTGGAGATATCCACCAGCGTGCCGAGCAGATTCTCCACGTCTTCCAGCGAATTGCTGACATTACGCACCAGGGTTGCGTTGGCCTCCGGTTCGCGGCGCTCCAACAAGGCACTGGTAAACAGGCGTGCGGCATTGAGCGGCTGAAGCAGATCATGGCTGACGGCGGCCAGAAACTTGGTTTTCGACAGGTTGGCCTGCTCGGCTTCGAGCTTGGCTTCACGCAGGCGCGACTCGACCCGACTGCGCTCGTCGATCTCACGCAGCAACTGGCTGTTCAGGGTGGTCAACTCGGTGGTGCGCTCGCGGACTCGCTGCTCGAGGTTCTGATAAGCCTGGTGCAGCGCTTCGGCGGTACGGCGGCGTTCGGTGATATCGCGGATCAGCACAAAGATGCCGATCACTTCACCATTGGCCAAGCGATTGGGCACATAGGAGCGCAGCATGTAGCGCTCCTGATTGTTGATGTTGATCTCAGGGCATTCGAAGGTCACGCTTTCCCCCGCAAGGGCGCGTTCGACATAGGTTTCCAGGCGCTGGTAATGCTCTTCGCTGTGGACCTCGCGCAGGCTCTGTCCGAGCATCACGCCACGCGGCCAGCAGTACCACTGTTCATAGACCTTATTGGTGAACTCATAGACCAGGTCGGCGTTCAGGTAGGCAATGAGCGCCGGCACATGGTCGGTGATCAGGCGGATCCAGCGCTCGCTCTCGCTGAGGGCTTCAGCATGCTGGTAGCGTTCGGTGATGTCCGTGAAGGTGTTGACGAAACCGCCGGTGGGTAAGGGATGCGTGCGAATTTCCAGCACCCGGCCATCGTCCAGCCGCTGCTCCCGTTCATGGATCACCCGGCCGTTGGCGTCGCGGCTGTCCGGCGTCAACAGCTCCAGTTCGCTGTCGGCGATGACCTCGGAAAACAGCCTGTGCGCGGCAACCGGCGCCAGCCCGCTCAGCTCCAGGAAACGCCGATTCCACAGTTCCAGGATGCCCTCGGCGTTGACCATCGCGACACCCTGGGACAGGTTGTCGACGGCCCGTTGCAGCAGGTGCGACTTCTGCGCGACGGCTTGCTCGCGGCGCATGGTTTCGCTGAGCTTGACGTCCGTGATGTCGGTAAACAGGATCACCCGGCCACCCTCGCGGGTCGGCCGCTCGCTGACCTGCAGCCAGCGACCATCATTCAGACGGTACAGCAGGTGTGCGCCGGCGCTGTGCCGCGGCTCTTCACTGAACAACCCGGTACTGGCCAGCAACCGCTTGACCTCGGTCAAGCGCATGCCCGCGATGATCCGTACCCGGCTGTTGGCCCAGAACGCCTTGAAGCGACTGTTGAACAGCACGATGCGCTGGTCTTCATCGAACAGCACGAACGCATCGGAAATACTTTCAATAGCATCGACCAGATGTTGATGGGCCGTTTCCGCCCGCAGGCGTGCGTCACTGAGCAGATGATTGCTGGCCTTGAGCTCGGCCATGGCCTGGTTCAACGCATCGGTACGCTCCCTGACCTGTTCGGCCAGGACTACCGAGTGCTGAAAGGCCGCATAGGAATCATTGCCACGGGCGGTCCCGGACTCGACCCGCTCGATCAGCGCCGTATTGATCCGCCGCAGCTTGTGATTGTCCCGCCGCAGTTGTTCGATCTGCTCAAGCAGCTCAGCGGGAGATGGCTGCACGGTTGCGTCCAATGGCGACACCGGTAAAGGTCTGGTTGATATGCATGCCATTGAACTGCTCTCCGTAGGTATTGAAACCTATCACCCGCTGCTCGCGCAGAAAGGCGCCGATCTGCTGGACACTGCCATCGTCTTCCAGCTCCAGGCGCCGCAGGAAACAATCGCAGCCGATGGTCAGCAACAACGGCCCCAGGCGCTCCCGCAAGCCGTCGAACAGCGTCTGCAGGTTCGGCAGCAAGGGGCCGGGCGTCATCGCCGTGAGCACGATGCCGTTCTCCACCGCACAGTAAAAGCTCAGGCTCAGGTCAGGATTGACCTGTTGAATGGCCCTGACGTAGTACTGATCGTTGATACGAACCGCCAGCGGGTGAGCGGCAAAAACCTGGTGATTGAGTTGTGCCACGGGCACCCCGATGATCTGCGCGTATTCCTCGGCCGCAGGCTCGGCATTGAGTTCGTAGACCCGGCGCATGCCGCTGTCGGCGCGGGTGACCACCAGCTTTTCCGCACGCGGCAGAATGTGGTGCGTGGTGAACACTTCGAAGTCCAACCAGGTATTGACCAACAGCACCACGGCCGCGCCGCTGTGGAATTCGCCGCCGAAGTACACATGGGTATGGGTCAGGTAGTTATCGTCTCCGGCAGAGCCGCCAAAGTGCGGGATATCGCCCAAGGCGGCGCTCAGCGCGGCAAGGACCGTTTCCTCGCGGCTGGACAGGCCGTCGAGCAGTGTCAGGGCAAAACTGTTGCCCTTGATCGGCGCCAGGCTGTTGCTGCGACAGCCGCCGACCAGCCGCTCGACCATTTGCTGGGCGTCGATCAGGCTGAAACGTTCCAATTCGTCGATCAGCTCGGCGGCAATGGAGAAATGCCGATGATCAAAACCCACCGCGGTCACACAGCCTCGGCCATAGCCCTGCGGGGTAATTTCCCCGGCGCTGGTACAGCCCACCACGCGAATGCCGCCAAAGCTCTGCTGCAATGCGCTGCCCAGGGCGCGCAAATCGTATTCGACCGAACAAAAGAACAGCACAAACCCCAAGTACGGGTGCAATAGCTGCCGCGCCAGCTCCTGGGCCACCTCTTGCGCCTCGGTTGCCATCGACATCGCGCTGATTATGCCGTCTGTTTGGGTCTGTCCCATGGTCGCCTTCCGCAAAGTGCGCTGTCTGATCCTTCAGTCTACGAAGACTGGACCCGGGTCCGTATCCTACTTCGGTAGGGGGTCCCCCCTGCGATGGGAGGAAGCCGCGTGCCATTACGACCAAAGACCCCCCTTGCGAGGACTAAAGGACCATTTAACCGTTATGCCATCGTTCCTAGGATGAGTGCGTCTTGATGAATGCACCACCGGCCGTCCAGGCCAATAATCACAATAACGAGGGCTAGTCATGAGCAGCACGTTCTTCATTCCGTCCGTAAACATGATGGGCATCGGCAGTCTCGATGAAGCCATGGTCGCCATTCGCAAATATGGCTTTCGTCACGCCCTGATCGTCACCGACGCCGGGCTGGCAAAAGCTGGCGTCGCGGACAAGGTCGCCAAACTACTGGCGACACAGGACATCCAGGCGACGATATTTGATGGGGCCAAGCCGAATCCGACTGTGAGCAACGTCGAAAAAGGTCTTGAGCAACTCAAGCTCAGCGGCGCCGACTTCATCATCTCCCTCGGCGGCGGCTCGCCCCATGACTGCGCCAAGGGCATCGCCTTGTGTGCGACCAATGGCGGGCATATCAGTGACTACGAAGGCGTCGATCAGTCCGCCAAACCACAAATGCCACTGGTTGCCATCAATACCACGGCGGGCACCGCCAGCGAGATGACCCGCTTTTGCATCATCACCGACGAAACCCGCCACGTGAAAATGGCCATCGTCGACCGTAACGTGACGCCACTGCTGTCGGTCAACGATCCGTCATTGATGGCCGCCATGCCCAAAGGCCTGACTGCCGCCACCGGCATGGACGCGTTGACCCACGCCATCGAAGCCTACGTTTCCACCGCGGCCACGCCCATCACCGATGCCTGCGCGCTCAAGGCCGTGGAGCTGATCTCCGCCAACCTGCGCAACGCGGTCGCCAACGGCGGCGACATGCAGGCGCGGGAGAATATGGCCTACGCGCAGTTCCTGGCCGGGATGGCGTTCAACAACGCCTCCCTGGGCTACGTGCACGCCATGGCCCACCAACTGGGTGGCTTCTATGACCTGCCCCACGGTGTCTGCAACGCGATATTGCTGCCCCACGTCGAGAGCTTCAACGCCAGCGTTTCCCAGGCTCGCCTGACGGACGTCGCCAGGGCGATGGGGATCGATACCCAGCATCTTGACCACGAGCAAGGCGCGGTCGCGGCCATTGCCGGCATCCGTAAATTGTCTTTGGACGTTGGCATTCCAGGCGGCCTGACTGAATTGGGGGTCAAGGTGGAGGACATTCCAACATTGGCGGCCAATGCCATGAAAGACGCCTGCGGCTTCACCAACCCGCGGACGGCAGAACAGGCGCAAATCGAAGAGATTTTCCACGCCGCGATGTGATTGCAACACGATGAGCGCCAGGAACCCGACCGGGCTCCTGGCGCCCACGTTCGATCAGGGCTCAGCGCCCCGCCCCTGCCCGGCCAGCGCGATAAACCGAGAGGCCGTAGAACGCCAGCGCCAGGCCAGCCAACATGCCCCCCACCACGCCGATATAGGCAAACCCGAGTTGCCGCCCCACCCAACTGCCCACCAGTGCCCCGCCACCGATCCCGATGTTGTAGATCCCCGAGAACAGAGCCATCGCCACATCGGTTGCGTCCGGCGCCAGCACCAGCACCTTCGATTGCAGCGACAGCCCGAAGCACATGATCGCCATGCCCCAGAACACGCTGAGTATCCCCAGCGTCGAAACCCCGCCACTCAACGGCAACAGCAACGCCAGGCACAGCACCAGCAAGGCCGTGGCCGCCAGCAGAAAGCGCTGTGGGTGCTGCCGATTGAATCGACTGAACAGCAGCGAGCCGAAAATCCCCGCACCACCGAACAGCAGCAGGATCAGGGTCACCACCTCGCCACTCATGCCGGCCACGGTTTTGATGAACGGTTCGATATAGCTATAGGCCGTGAACTGAGCCGTGATCACCGTTGCCGTCAGGCCGTAGACCGCCACCAGTGCGGGGCGTTTGAACAGTATGGGCAGGCTTCTCAGGGAGCCCGAGTTCTGGCTCGGCAGCAACGGCAGGATTCTGCCAAGCCAGAGCACCAGGGCGCCGGCCATCAACGCGATCACCAGAAAGGTGGTGCGCCAGCCCATGGCTTCGCCGAGCAGACGGCCCAGCGGAATCCCCAGCACCAAGGCCATGGATGTCCCGGTCGCCAGCAGGCCCAGCGCCTGTACCTGCTTGCCCTTCGGTGCCACCCGCACCGCGAGGGACGCGGTGATGGACCAGAACAGCGCATGGGACAAGGCGATGCCGATCCGGCTCACCAGCAGGACACCAAAGCTTGCGGCCAGGCTGGACAGCACATGGCTGACAATGAACAGGCCGAACAGCACCATCAGCAGTTTGCGTCGTTCGACGTTGCGGGTGAGCAGCATCACCGGCAGCGAGGTCAGGGACACCACCCAGGCATAGATCGTCAGCATCAGCCCGACCTGCGCGCTCGACAGGTCGAAGCTGTCGCCAATGGCACTCAACAGGCCGACCGGCACGAATTCGGTGGTGTTGAAGACAAAGGCCGCCAACGCCAGCGCAATGACCGGTTGCCAGTTGTCGGGGGTTTCTGTGGTGGGGCTGCTACTCATTTAAAAATCCGTCATACGCTATCGAAGAGCCACTGGTTGGTGGTTCAGGGGCCGGGCAGCCAAAAGAAAAGCCGGTCGAGGTGAAATGGGTGGCTGACACGATGCAAGTATCGCTCCTTGGAGGGGATTCATCGCTGAAAGTTGCTGGCCTTGTCGAGCGCTATTACCCACAAATAAAAACGCCGCTCAAAGAGCGGCGTTCTTGCGCATGGAACAGGGAACGAGACTCACACTACCGTGGAGGTCTCAGGCCTTGCCGTTCCAGGGGCGGTCTCCGTGTTCGTCCTTGATACGGGTCGGCAGGCCCATCACGTCCAGTGCCTTGAGGAACGGCTCAGCCGGCAGCTCCTCGACGTTGGCCATGCGTTGCACGTCCCACTCGCCGCGAGCGACCAGCAAGGCCGCCGCCACAGGTGGCACGCCCGCGGTATAGGAAATGCCCTGGCTGTCGGTTTCGGCGTAGGCTTGCTCGTGGTCCGCCACGTTGTAGATAAACACTTCACGCGGCTGACCGTCCTTGGTGCCCTTGACCAGGTCGCCAATGCAGGTCTTGCCGGTATAGCCGGGTGCCAGCGAGCTTGGGTCAGGGAGCACGGCCTTGACCACTTTCAGCGGCACCACTTCCAGGCCTTCGGCGGTCTTGACCGGTTGCTCGGAGAGCAGGCCAAGGTTCCTGAGCACCGTGAACACATTGATGTAGTGCTCGCCAAAGCTCATCCAGAAACGCACATTGGGCACGCCGAGATTCTTCGACAGCGAGTGCACTTCATCGTGGCCGGTCAGGTACAGGTTCTGCGCCCCGACCACTGGCAGGTCGTCAGTGCGCTTGACTTCGAACATGGTGTTGCTGGTCCACTGGCTGTTCTGCCAGCTCCACACCTGCCCGGTGAATTCGCGGAAATTGATTTCCGGATCGAAATTGGTGGCGAAATACTTGCCATGGGAACCGGCATTGACGTCAAGGATGTCGATCGAGTCAATGCTGTCAAAATACTGTTGCTGCGCCAATGCGGCATAGGCATTGACCACACCCGGATCGAAGCCCACACCGAGAATGGCAGTGATGTTCTTCTGCTTGCATTCCTCGAGGTGCTTCCACTCGTAGTTGCCATACCAGGGCGGCGTCTCGCAGACTTTGCCCGGCTCTTCATGAATGGCGGTGTCCAGATAGGCCACGCCGGTATCGATGCAGGCACGCAGCACCGACATGTTCAGGAAGGACGAACCGACGTTGATGACGATCTGCGATTCGGTTTCGCGGATCAGTGCCTTCGTCGCTTCGACATCCAGGGCGTTCAACGAGAAGGCCTGGATATCGGCGGGCACCTTGAGGCTGCCCTTGGCTTTGACGCTGTCGATGATGGCCTGGCATTTGGAGATGTTGCGCGACGCGATAGCAATACGACCGAGTTCGTCGTTGTGCTGCGCGCACTTGTGGGCCACCACCTTGGCGACACCTCCTGCACCAATGATAAGTACGTTCTTCTTCAATTATCTATTTCTCTTTATCTGCCAGCTTAGGAAAGGCTGGACATGTAGTCGTTGTAACCAAACTCACGAACCACCTCGACACTTCCGTCGAGTTGCTTCACCACGATGGACGGCATTTTCAGGCCGTTGAACCAATTTTTCTTGACCATTGTGTAACCTGCTGCGTCAACAAACGACAGCCGATCGCCGATGGTCAGTGGGCGATCAAATTGATACTCGCCGAAAATGTCTCCGGCCAGGCAGGATTTTCCGCACACCATGAAAGTGTGTTCGCCCGCGCTGGGGGCCAGCTTGGCATTCAGTCGATAGATCAGCAGATCGAGCATGTGTGCTTCGATGGAGCTGTCCACGACCGCCAGGTGCTTGCCGTTGTAGAGGGTGTCGAGCACGGTGACTTCCAGCGAGGCGCTCTGGGTGATGGCCGCTTCGCCCGGCTCCAGGTAAACCTGCACGGCGTATTTTTCCGAGAAGGCCTTGAGGCGCGCGCAAAAGGCGTCCAGCGCGTAGCCTTCACCGGTGAAATGGATACCGCCGCCGAGGCTGACCCACTCGACCTTGTGCAACAGATGGCCAAAGCGCTCTTCGATGGTGCACAGCATCTGGTCGAACAGGTTGAAGTCGCCGTTCTCGCAGTTGTTGTGGAACATGAAGCCGGAGATCTGCTCGATGACCTGCTCGATCTTGGCCGGGTCCCACTCGCCCAGGCGACTGAATGGCCGCGCCGGGTCGGCCAGCAGGTAATCCGAGCTGCTCACCTGCGGGTTGACCCGCAGACCGCGGACCTTGCCAGCGGAGGCTTCGGTGTAGCGCTGCAACTGGCTGATGGAGTTGAAGATGATCTTGTCGCAGTTTTCGAGCATCTCCTCGATTTCGTCATCGGCCCAGGCCACGCTGTAGGCGTGGGTCTCGCCGGCGAACTTCTGCCGACCGAGCTTGAGCTCGTAGAGCGAGGACGAGGTGGTGCCGTCCATGTATTGCTGCATCAGGTCAAACACCGACCAGGTGGCAAAGCACTTGAGTGCCAGCAGGGCCTTGGCCCCGGACTGTTCGCGCACGTAAGCGATCTTCTGCAGGTTCACCAGCAGCTTTTGTTTGTCGATGAGGTAGTACGGCGTCTTGATCATTTCAAGGCCTCCGACATGGCCAGTCAAAAAAGGATGCGCATTGTGCCTTCACTGACTACAGATCGAAAGAGCAGAAAGCTCAAGTTGCTGAGTTGGGCTGAACTGGACCTGGGGGCTGCCTGAAAATTCCTATCCTGACAGTGGGGCTGGATTTGTAGTCCCTTTCCCCGCTCCGCACCTCTGCCATGGGCGCTCCGGTCGCCAACCGTCCTGACGCGCCAAGCCTGTTATGTCGGAATGAGCCCCGCCTCCCGGTAGCTCTGAACCAGTTCGTCGAATAAACCGATATCCACGCGCGTTCGGGCAATCAATTGAGCGCCAGCAACCGCGGTGTAAATGGCCCGGGCACGCCGCTCGCACACTTCAACGCCTGCGAGGCCGGTATCAGAGAGTACTTTCGCCAGCCACGCCACATTGATGTCGGCAAACGCCAGCACTTCACGCTTCACTTCCTCGGGCAGGTCCTGGTATTCCGCGGCCATGAAGCTGGACAGACACAGCCTGTTTCCGCCCTCGAGTGAGCTTCGGAAGATCGTCGGGTACACCTGCAGGCAGCTGACCGGGTCAGGGTTTGCTCCACGTATGGCCTCCAGAACACTGGCGGTGTCTTCCCAGTAGCGTCTGGCGACGGCAGCGCCGAGGTCGGCCTTGCTCGAGAAATGGTAATAGATGCTCGCGTTCTTGATCCCCACTGCATCAGCGATGGTTCGGAAATTGATCCCACTGTAGCCGTGGATCTGAGCCGCTCCCTTGGCCGCTTCCAATATGGCTTCCCGGGCGTTTTCGCTCACGTTTTCATTCCTCGATGCTTTGATTCATGGGGTCATTGAGCCCGATGTTACTCGCACACGTCGCTACCTGCCAACTGACAGGTAGTTGTTGACAACGCAGAACCAAGCGCTCAACCTCTACCTACCACTTGACAGGCAGGTAGATAAATCATGACTTTCCAGCAACCGCACGACGTGTCCGAATCCCCAACGATGAAAATCTACGACTGGTACAACGGCCCCTACCCGGCGCGTGTCCGTATCGCGTTAGCCGAGAAAGGACTGCTGTCCCGGATCGAGTTTGTACCGGTCAATCTATGGGCAGGCGAGCACAAGAAACCCGAGTTCCTGGCCCTCAATTACTCGGGAACACTGCCCGTCCTGGAGCTGGGCGACGGCACGCTCATTGCCGAGTGCACCGCCATCACCCAGTACCTTGATGCACTGGAAGGCGCCCCTACGCTCACGGGTAAAACCCCCACCGAGAAAGGTCTCATCCATATGATGACCAAGCGTGCGGAAATCGAATTTCTAGACGCTGTCAGTGTGTATTTCCATCACGCAACGCCCGGGCTTGGGCCGGACGTCGAGCTGTCTCAGAACCCTGAATGGGGTGAGCGGATGCGGGACAAGGCAGTCAGGGGGATGCACTATTTCAACAGTGTCCTGAAAGGTCAGCCTTTTGTTGCAGGTAATGAATTCTCGATGGCCGATATTGCGCTGGTGGGCGGCATGATTTTCGCCTCGCTGGTGAAACTGCCGATACCTGATGAATGTGAAGCATTGGCCGCCTGGCAGGCCAGGATGCACGAGCGATCGAGCGTGCAGCAATGGCGCGCGATGGTGAAACGAGGATCGGGCACCGCCCGGGCAACCCAGTTCGACCACGCCACTGGCACGCCGCCGAAAGCCATGCCCCAGAGGACCAACAGCAACGCCTGACACGGCACAGAAGCAGGCGGCAGCACCAAGGCCAATAGGCGGCCTTCAGCCGTGCCTTCAAGCGCATCACCGGCCAGCCACCCGGCGCCAGCCGGCAAGTGGTTCGTTCCAGCGCCTCCTGAAATTCCCGGCGCGAAAGATCGCGCCGGGGCCTCGCGGCCTGAAATCAGTGACTGGTCATTCCGGCCATGTGCATCATGAATCGGAACAGGCCGGCCACCACGCCCAGTGCAATCACGCTGCCGAACCAAATGGAGATCAGCCAAAGCACCTGCCGATACCAAAGGGTGGCTTCGTTTTGTGCAGCCGACACTTCAGTGTTTTCGCTATCAATGGTAGCCATCGCCTATCCTCACTTTTCCTCGGAACACGTAATAGCTCCAGCAGGTGTACATCAAGATGATCGGCAGGATGAACAACGTGCCGATCAAGATGAACAACTGGCTTGTAGGGGGCGAAGCCGCCTCCCACAGGCTGATGGACGGTGGAACGATGTTCGGCCAGATACTGAACGCCAATCCGATATAACCCAGGAACACCAGCGCCAGGGTGAACACAAAGGGCCAATGGGAATGATACTGGCGTAACGCGCGCAGCAACCCGAACAGCGCCAGCACACCCAGGACCAACAACCCGCCAAACACCGCGATGTGCGCGTGGGTAAACCAGCGTGTCGCAATCTCGGGATGCAGCCATGGCGTCCATACGCAGAGCACCGCGACGACTGCCGTCAGCACAAACGCCAGCGGCCGGGTGTAGTGGCGCATACGTGACTCCAGCATGCCTTCGGTCTTGACCAGCAACCAGGTACTGCCGAGCAACGCATAAGCGACAATCAAACCAACCCCACAGAACAACGGGAACGGTGCCAGCCAATCCAGGGTGCCACCGGCAAACTGCCGATTGACGACCGCAATACCTGCGATGTACGCGCCGATCACGATGCCTTGGCAAAACGTCGCCAGCAGTGAGCCGCCGATAAAGGCCAGGTCCCAGATATGACGCTTTTCAGGACTGGCCTTGAAGCGGAACTCAAACGCCACGCCGCGGAAGATCAACCCGGCCAGCATGAACATCAGCGGCAGGTACAACGCCTCCAGAATCACCGAGTAAGCCAGTGGAAACGCACCGTAAAGCGCTGCCCCACCGAGGATCAGCCAGGTTTCATTGCCGTCCCATACTGGCGCGACGGTGTTCATCATCACATCGCGCTCCTGCGCATCGGGGATCAGAGGAAACAGGATGCCCACCCCCAGGTCGAACCCGTCCATGATCACGTACATCATCACCCCGAAGGCAATGATGACGCCCCAGATCAATGACAAATCGATGCCTTGAATACCCATGTTCAATCCCCTTGCTCAGTTGACGTGATCGCTGGACGCAAGCGTCTCGGCGACGGCGGACAGGGGGCGGCGTGGCGTACGCTCCTGGCCAGGACCACCTTGCGGCGGATGATCGTGATGCGGCTGAGGCCCCTTGCGTACCAGTTTCATCATGTAACCGATGCCCACCGCGAACACCGAGAAGTAGATCAACACAAACAACGCCAGCGAAATGCTCAGTTGCGTGACGGTGTGATTGGACGCGGCATCGGCCGTGCGCAACAGCCCGTAGACCACCCACGGCTGACGACCGACTTCGGTGGTGATCCAGCCCGCCAGCATCGCGATCAGACCGGTCGGCCCCATAAACAGCACCAGGCGCAGGAACATCCGATTGCGGTACAGCGCGCCATTGCGGCGTAACGCAAGACCCAGCACCCCCGTAAGGATCATCAACATGCCCAGCCCGGCCATGACCCGGAAGCTGAAGAAAATGATCGTCGCGTTGGGACGGTCCTCCTTGGGGAAGCTCTTGAGCGCAGGGATCTGTTTATCCAGGCTGTGGGTCAGGATCAGACTGCCCAGGTAAGGGATTTCAATGGCATAGCGGGTCTTCTCGGCCGCCATGTCCGGGATGCCAAACAGCACCAGCGGCGTCGGCTCGTTACCGACGTTTTCCCAATGCCCTTCCATGGCGGCTATTTTCGCGGGTTGATGTTCCAGGGTATTCAGACCATGGGCGTCACCGACCACCGCCTGGATCGGCGCCACGATCAACGCCATCCACAACGCCATCGAGAGCATCTTGCGGATGTGTGGCGTGTCGTTTTTACGCAGCAGATGCCAGGCCGCCGATGCCCCGACAAAGAACGCCGTGGCCACAAACGCGGCGATGGCCATGTGTGCCAGGCGAAACGGGAACGACGGGTTGAAGACGATGGCCAGCCAGTCCATCGGCATGATCCGCCCATCGACGATCGAGAAGCCCTGTGGCGTCTGCATCCAGCTGTTGGACGCCAGGATCCAGAAAGTCGAGATCAACGTACCGAGGGCGACCATCACCGTGGCAAAGAAGTGCAGCCCTCGTCCTACACGGTTCCAGCCGAACAACATGACCCCGAGAAAGCCTGCTTCAAGGAAAAATGCCGTCAACACCTCATACGTGAGCAACGGCCCGGTGATACTCCCGGCGAAGTCGGAGAAACGGCTCCAGTTGGTACCGAACTCGTAGGCCATGACCAACCCGGAGACCACGCCCATGCCGAAGTTGACGGCAAAAATCTTTGACCAGAAGTGATACAGGTCCTTGTACACCGCGTTGTTGCTTCTCAGCCACAGGCCTTCGAGCACCGCCAGGAAACTGGCCAGCCCAATGGTGATAGCGGGAAATATGATGTGAAACGAGACCGTAAACGCGAATTGAATGCGCGCCAGGTCCAGCGCCCCCGGATTTAACATGACGATACCCTCAGAGTGTTTCGCGACTCGCAGCGAACTGATGCCCGATGATCAGGAAAAATCGGGGCGACGCTCACGCCGCCCCGGCCCGGTTCAAGCGCCAAAGGACTGGATCAGGTTGCTGACCGCTGCTGGCTCAAGGCGAATCGCGATGAACTTCGAGGTCGGCGTAAAGGTGCGGTCGCCGTAGCTTTCCAGCGGCACCAGTGGGTTGGTTTCCGGGTAATAGGCTGCGGCCTGGCCCGGTGGAATGTCGTAGGCGATCAAGGTAAAACCGCTGACTCTGCGCTCACGCCCATCGCCCCAGAGCGAGATCATGTCGACCTTTTGCCCCGGCTCGTAACCAAGTTTGCGAATGTCCTGCTCATTGACGAACACCACGTCGCGCATGCCGTAGACGCCGCGATAACGGTCATCAAGCCCGTACAACGTGGTGTTGTACTGATCGTGGGAGCGCATGGTTTGCAGGATCAGGTCCGGTTTCACGGCCAGGTTGCGCACACCTTCGCTGACCAGGTGTGCCGGCAACACGCTCGGGGCAAATTGCGCTTTTCCGGTGGTGGTTTTCCAGATGCGCTGGGCGGCGTTGTTGCCCAGGTGAAAGCCGCCGGGGTGCAGCAGTTTTTTATTGAAGTCCTTGAAGCCGGGAATGGTGTCGGCAATCAGGTCACGGATGCGACTGTAATCGGCAACCGCCCACAGCCAGTCGATCGGGTGTTTGCCCAGTGTCGCGTTGGCGATCCCGGCAATGATCGCCGGCTCCGAACGCATCAACGGCGATTTGGGTTTCAGTTGGCCGTGGGAAATGTGCACCATGCTGAAGGTGTCTTCCACCGTCACACCTTGTGGCCCTTGCGCCTGCATATCGATGTCGGTACGCCCCAGGCACGGCAAAATCAGGGCCTCACGACCGGTGACCAAATGGCTGCGATTGAGCTTGGTGGCGATATGGACGGTCAGGTCGCAGTTGCGCAGGGCGTCGTGGGTGCGCGGGCTGTCGGGCGTCGCTTGGGCGAAGTTGCCGCCCAGGCCGATGAACACTTTCGAACGCCCCTCCTCCATCGCCGCAATCGCCATCACCGTGTTGTGGCCGTGGCGACGCGGAACCTTGAAGTCAAAGCGTGCTTCCAGTGCGTTAATCAACTCCGGCGGGGCCAGTTCGTTGATGCCCATGGTGCGGTCGCCCTGTACGTTGCTATGCCCACGCACCGGTGACAGCCCTGCCCCCGGCCGGCCGATATTGCCGCGCAACAACTGCACGTTGATGATTTCCTGCACGGTCACGACCGAGTGAGTGTGCTGGGTCACGCCCATCGCCCAACACATGATGACCCGCTTGGCACGACGGTACATGCGCGCGGCGAGTTCGATATCTTCCAGCGTGAGGCCGGACTGTTCAACGATGTGCTCCCACGACGTGGCATCAAGCTCCGCCAGATAAGCGTCCAGGCCCGAGGTGTGCTCGGCGATAAACGCACGGTCGAACACTGCCTCGCCATGGTTCAGCAGCGCTTCACGCTCCCACTGCAAGAGAAACTTGGCGATGCCACGGAACGCGGCCATGTCGCCGCCCAGTGCAGGACGAAAGTAGGCGGACGAGGTCGGCTCGGAGCCATTGGTGAGCATTTCCAGCGGATGCTGCGGGTGCTGAAAGCGCTCCAGGCCACGCTCTTTCAGCGGGTTGAAACAGATCACCTGTGCGCCCCGCTTCACCGCTTCGCGCAGTGGCTCAAGCATCCTCGGGTGGTTGGTGCCAGGGTTCTGGCCGATGACGAAAATCGCGTCGGCTTCTTCCAGGTCATCGAACGTCACCGTGCCTTTACCGACGCCAACGCTGTCGTCCATGCCCAGGCCACTCGCTTCGTGGCACATGTTCGAGCAGTCGGGGAAGTTATTGGTACCGTAGGCGCGAACGAACAGCTGATAAAGATAAGCAGCCTCGTTGCTGGCCCGGCCCGAGGTGTAGAACTCGGCCTGGTCGGGCGAAGTCAGTGCGTTCAGGTGTTTGGCGATCAGGGCAAAGGCATCGTCCCAACTGGTTTCGACATAACGATCAGCCACAGCGTCATAGCGCATCGGATGAGTCAGGCGCCCTTGGTATTCAAGCCAATAGTCACTTTGCGCCGCAAGCGACGACACGCTGTATTTGTTGAAAAACGCCGGGTTGACCAGCCGCCCGGTGGCTTCCCAGTTAACTGCTTTGGCGCCGTTCTCGCAAAACTTGACCATGCCGTTTTCCGGCGACTCGCCCCAGGCACAACCCGGGCAATCGAAGCCGCCATTCTGGTTGGTCTTGAGCATCGCTCGAATATTCTTGAACGCGTTTTCACTGCCCAACCAGTTCCTGGTGACCGCAATCAGCGCCCCCCAACCCGCGGCGGCTCCCTTGTACGGTTTATAACGTTCAACTTCGCTCATGGTATTTCTCCAAGACTTTGCACGCAGGCAGCGGCCTGACTTAAAGTCATTGTTAACGGCTGTTTTTATGCGCACATCCATGCGCACGTAGTTAACGCCCACAACGGATTTATTCACGCAGGGCCAACGAATGGGCCCAATTCAGGATGACGAATCCAGCCTATTCGGTGTGTGCCACACCTGTCTAATCACTCTTAATGACCGCCCCATCGAAACAATCTATCAAGATAAAAAAACATTAAGAATCAATACATTGAAAATTTAACACGCCCTTAAACAAGGCACATTTTCGCCCCATAGATTGGGTCGATCAGCCGGTTATTAATAGTGATTAGACGAGAACTAAAAACAACTTTAGCCTCCACTCAACAAGGCCCTCATATAACAGTGGACCTGCCCACTGCTGGAGGCTGTGATGACCGATCGTATATTGATGGACCGCTTCTCCCGCCCGGTCGACTATCTCAGAATGTCGGTTACCGATCGGTGCGACTTCCGTTGTGTTTATTGCATGGCCGAAGACATGGAGTTCTTGCCGCGCCAACGCATTCTGACGCTGGAAGAGCTCTATCAAATGGCGCAGAGCTTTGTGGCCCTGGGCACTCGAAAGATCCGCCTGACCGGTGGCGAGCCGTTGATTCGCCCAGGCGTGGTCGACCTGTGCAAGCGCATTGCGGCGCTGCCGGGTCTACGCGAGTTATGCATGACCACCAATGGTTCGCAGCTCGGCACGTTGGCGGCACCGCTGTTCGAGGCCGGGCTCAAGCGCCTGAATATCAGCCTCGACAGCCTTGACCCCGATCGCTTCCGCGAACTGACGCGCACCGGTGATCTGGCCAAGGTCATCGCGGGCATCGACGCGGCCAATGCCGCCGGCTTTCAACACACCAAACTCAATTGCGTCGTCATGAAAGGCCGCAACGATCACGAGATCAACGATCTCGTGGCATTCGCGATTGAACGCGGGTTGGACATTTCCTTCATCGAAGAAATGCCGCTGGGTGTCATCAGCGAGCACAGCCGTGCCGAAGCGTTCTATTCCAGTACGCAAGTACGTGAACGGATTGCCGAACGCTACACCCTCATCGACTCCGCGGAATCGACCCAGGGCCCTTCGCGCTATTGGCGCCTGGCAGAAGCGCCGCACATTCGCCTGGGATTCATCTCACCCCACAGCCATAACTTCTGCGGGACCTGCAATCGCGTTCGACTGACCGTCGAGGGCCGCCTCCTGCTATGCCTGGGCAATGAGCATTCGGTCGACTTGAAGGACGTACTGCGCCGCCACCCAGGCGAACCGCAGCGGCTGGAGCAGGTGATTACCGAAGCGATGAAAATCAAGCCGTACCGACACAACTTCGAACTCAATGACGAGGTGCAAGTGGTGCGTTTCATGAACATGACCGGCGGATAGCCTGCCCGGCTTCATTATTTTTCATAAGGTTGTTTTCCATGATCGTCAGAGCCAAACCCAACCTGATCAATGTATTGATTTCACTCAAGGGTTCTGTGGCCAAGCGGATTGCGCTGCGAAGCCTTCTGGTGGCACTGCTGGCTTCGGCGATTGTGCTGGTCGAAACCCTCCACCCCGCGTACTTCTCGAAGGTCAACGCCACGCCCTTCACACTGCTGGGCTTGTCACTGTCGATCTTCATGAGTTTTCGCAACAACGCCTGTTACGACCGCTGGTACGAAGGGCGCAAGGCGCTCGGGGCGATGGTGATGGATATACGGGGGATGATTCGGGAAACTCAAGTCATCAAGGACACCCGCCAGCGCAGCGAGATCCTGCGCAACCTCTGTGGATTCGCCCATGCGCTCAACGCCAGGCTTCGCCAGGAAGACGAACTGAGCGTGGCCGAGCCCTGGCTGGACAGATTGCCCTCTTTCAACGCACTCAATATCCCGGAAAGTGTTCTGTGTCGAGTCAGCCAACAATGCTCGACACTCGTCGAATCAGGGGGCATTAGCGAATGGCGCTATATGTTGATGGCCGGACATTTGAGCAGCCTGACCACGACACAGACGATTTGCGAGCGGATCAAAAGCACGCCGCTGCCCTTCCCCTACACACTCCTGCTGCACCGAACAAGTTACATGTTCTGCATCTTGTTGCCCTTCGCAATGGCCGAGCCACTGGGTTGGCTGACACCCGTTTTCACCGCGATCGTGAGTTACACGTTTTTCGGACTGGACGCGATTGGCGACGAACTGGAGGACCCCTTTGGCCACGACGAAAACGACCTGCCGACCAATGCCATCGTGCGCAACATTGAACGTGAAGTACTGGGTGCCACCGGCGCCACGGAGCTCCCTCCCGTACTCCAACCCATCGACTTTGTACTGAACTGATCCGAGGACCACCATGAACGCATTCGAACACACGCTGACGCACCTGGACGCCGAAGGCAGGGCCAGCATGGTCGACGTCACGGATAAAGACCCGAGCAACCGTGAGGCACAGGCACAAGCCTGGGTACGCATGTTGCCGTCCACCTTGAAGCTGATCCAGCAAAATGGCCATCCCAAGGGTGATGTGTTTGCAGTCGCCCGAATCGCCGGGATCATGGCAGCGAAGAAAACCCATGAACTGATCCCGTTATGCCACCCATTGATGCTGAGTTCGATTCACGTCGAGATGAGCGCCGAGGAGCCCGACAGCGTAAAAATCGTCAGCACCTGCCGGCTCAACGGCAGAACTGGCGTCGAACTGGAAGCCCTGACGGCGGCCAGTGTGGCGGCGCTGACGATCTATGACATGTGCAAAGCCGTCGACCGGGGAATGGTCATTGAACGTGTCCAGTTACTCAGAAAACAGGGCGGAAAATCGGGTACCTTTGTCGCCGGTGACGCCCAATGATCCTGATCAACTACTTTGCCCGCTATCGGGAACAACTCGGCATCGAAGGCGAAAAAATCGCGCTGGACGGGTCCTTGAAAACCATTGACGACGTCAGGAAGCGACTGGGCGCCAGAGGCGCGATTTGGCGGGAAGTGCTCGGCGAAACCAGCCTCATGTGCGCGCTGAACCAGGAATTGTGTACGCCCGCGGCGCCGATAGAAGACTTCGATGAGATCGCTTTCTTCCCCCAAGTGACCGGGGGTTGAGTGATGGCTGTTCAGGTTCAGACCGAGTTGTTTGATCTGGGTGAACTGACCCACGGCTTGCACGCCGAAGACCCTGGCATCGGTGCCGTGGCCACCTTCGTGGGCTATGTGCGTGATCGTAATCAAGGGGATAAGGTCAGCCACTTGTACCTTGAGCATTATCCGGGAATGACCGAGCGCTCATTGCAACTGATCGTCGATCAGGCCCATGAACGCTGGCCGCTGCAACGGGTGACCCTCGTCCACCGCGTGGGGCTGTTGAAGGTCGGCGAGCCCATTGTCTTTGTCGGCGTTGCCAGCGAACATCGCCACGCGGCCTTCGATGCCTGCGCGTTTCTAATGGACTACCTGAAAACCCGCGCGCCTTTCTGGAAGCGTGAACACACCCCGTCCGGTGAGCGCTGGGTAGAGGGAAGAGAGAGCGATCGGCTGGCGGCGAATCGCTGGGATGCATGAAATCCCCCCAACCCGGTTGGGGGGAATGCAGCGCATCAGAACAAGCCGCAGAAGGGAATAAACCGTGCCGTATCACCGACCTGCAACGTACAACCCTCGTGGATTTCGACCAGCCCGTCGGCCCAGGAGGCGCCCAGCAACACACCTGAACTCTGGTTCGGATACAGCACCGCCCGCCCCTCCTCCAGTTTGGCCCGCAGGTATTCCCGACGGTTTCCTGCTTTCGGCCAGTCAAAACCGACGTTAACCGGGAAGCTCAAGGGCGTGACGTCTTCGACACCCTGGATGCGTAACAGGTAAGCCCGGGCCAGTAGCCCGAACGTCACCAGCGCCGACGTCGGATTGCCTGGCAGACCGATGACCGGCACGGTGCCAAAGTACCCCACGGTCAGGGGTTTACCCGGCTTGATCGAGAGTTTCCAGAATAACGGCTTGCCGCACTGGCGCAGCACCTCGCCGAGGCAATCGGCATCACCGGCAGACACACCACCGGTGGTCAGGATCAAGTCCGCGGCCTGTTGCAGTTGCTCGAGCTTGAGCCGCGTGTGCCGCGGCTGGTCGGGAAGAATGCCGACATCGATGACCTCACAGCCCAAGGCGCTCAACCAGTGGCTGAGCAATGTGCGATTGCTGTTATAGATACAGCCGGGTTCCAGCGGCGTTCCCGGCTCGGCCAGTTCGTCGCCCGTGGACAGCAGCGCGACCCGTGGACGCCGTACCACCGGCACATGGGTGCAACCCTGCGCCGCCGCGATGGCCAGCTCGAACGGCCCGAGTCGTTTGCCGGCCTGCAGCAACACCTGCCCGGCACGGTTCTCCTGGCCTTGCGGACGAATATTCTGGCCAACGCTCAGCGGCTGTTTGAAACGGACGCGACCGTCCTCCATCAGCTCGACGTTCTCCTGCATCTCGACGCAGTTGGCCCCCTCGGGTACCGGCGCTCCGGTGAAGATTCGAGCGCAGGTACCCGCGAGCAATGCCTGCGGCGCCTGGCCGGCAAAAATACGCTGCGACACGGCTAGCGGCTGGCCGTTCCAGTCGTCGATATTCAAGGCGTAACCGTCCATGGCACTGTTCGGCCAGGGAGGCAGGTCCAGTGTCGCCACCAGATCATTGGCCAGCACCCGTTGCCGGGCTTCACTCAATGCGACCGGCTCGCTTTCTTGCAGACGTTGCTCCTGGGCCATGGCCAGCAGCGAGGCAATGGCCTCCTCCACCGGTATCAGAGGTGACTGGCTCATCCCCGCGTCCCACAGAGGGGCACCGACTTGAGGTGTGGCACGAAATTGCACGGCCTGTGGCGCGCATCCAGTTGCTCGGCGAGGATACCTTCCCAGGCGGTCCGGCAGGCACCGGTCGAGCCCGGCAGGCAACACACCAGCGTACCGTTCGCCAGCCCGGCCAAGGCGCGACTCTGTACCGTGGACGTGCCGATATCGAGAATGGAAATCGCCCGGAACAACTCACCAAAACCATCGATTTGCTTATCCAGCAAACAGCTCACGGCCTCGGGCGTGCTGTCGCGGCCCGTGAAGCCGGTGCCCCCGGTAATCAACACCACCTGAATCTGCTCATCGGCAATCCAGGTAGCGACCTGGGCGCGGATCTTATACAGATCATCTTTGAGCAGGTTACGCTCACTCAGGCTGTGCCCTGCTTCCAGCAATCGACTGACCAGCAATTGCCCGGAGGTATCATTGGCATATTCCCGGGTATCGCTGACGGTCAATACGGCAATATTCAAGGGTACAAACAATGCATCCGATTTCACGTTCATGTCATTCTCCGGCAGGCCATCATCAAAACAATTGCCAGAGGCTAAGGCGCTAAAACAATGACTGTCTAATCGTTACGGCTGACCGGGTTATCGAGTGCCTCTATCAATGATTTTTCCCGGGGCATTTCGCCGCTGATTGAGTCAATCGATCAGCCATTCAATGCTTGTGATTGGACACACGGACAGGACAGTGAGATTGTCTGCGCACCCCACAGGCTGGCCATCGGCGTCCATCGGATAACACCCACGGCATTGCTTCAAAGGGCCGGACCAGGATTACCGAAACCATCCCTGCGTTCTGCACAGCGGCCTCAATACTGACCTCTTATTTACTCCTCAGCAGGTGCCATCGTGGACATCAAGCAACTCAAATTCCTGATCGCGCTGGAGCAGACTCGACACTTCGGGCAGGCTGCCGCGCGCTGCCACATTACCCAGCCGACGCTGTCCATGCGTTTGCGCAATCTTGAGGATGAACTGGGCCTGGAACTGGTCACCCGGGGCCAGCGCTTCGAAGGGTTCACCCAGGCCGGTGAACGCGTGCTGGCCTGGGCCAAAACCTTGCTCGCCGCCCATGACGGGTTGTTCGCCGAAGCCGCCGCCTGTCGCGGTCAGCTGGTCGGCAACCTGCGCCTGGGCCTGGTGCCGCTCAGCGGCTTCAGCCCGATCAGCTACATCCAGGGTCTGTCCCAGACCTTCCCGGAGCTCAAGTTCAGTTTGTCCTCCATGAGTTCGGACCAGATCATCGAAGCGCTGGGCACCAATCAACTGGACCTGGGCGTGTGTTATCTCGACCACGTAAACCCCAATTACCTGGAGTTTTTCGAACTGGGCGAGACCCGCGTCGGCCTGCTTTACGACACGCGCCATTTCCATTTCGAAGGCACGGAAATGAGTTGGGAAGACGCCGCCGAGCTGCCCCTGGGGATGATCAGCAATGGCATGCACTATCGAAAATCCATTGACCTGAGTTTCCGCAGCCGCGGCCTCGACCCACAGCCAATACTCGAAAGCGATTCGACGTATCAGTTGTTCCAGGCGATCCACGAAGGTTTTTGCTGTTCAATCATGCCGCTGGACAGTGGCCTGGATAATCCGATCGAGAACCTGGCCTTTATCAACCTGCCGGATGCCAGCGTCCTTGCGCCCCTGGGCCTGGTGATGCGTAAAACCGAACCACGCTCGGCCATCGCCGAAAAGTGTTTTGCCGAAGCCAAAAAATTGTATGCCACCAAGAGCCCGATCTAGCGGGTCGGTGGTTTGTTTATGAATGGCGATCTGACGCGTTTCGATCTCAGCCTCCTGGTTGTACTCGAGACGGTCAGGCTCGTCGCCAGTCCACATGGCCCGTTCGATCCAAGTCGTATGCAAGCGACACTCTCAGTGGCGTCGCGGGTAAAGCCGGAAACGCGACTAAGACCCCGTCCAAGTACCGGGCTCACTTTGTTACGCGATCAAGCAACCAACGCTGCTTCAGCTGTTGCAGGCGCCCATCACGGTTCATCTCGTCGAACGCGTTCTGCCAGCGCGCAACCAGGTGGGCGTCCGTCTGTGGGGAAAAGGCGATATAGGCGCCCTGCGTCATCAGTGGCCATTGGTAGTGCAGTTCGTCAGGTTTGAGCCCGGCCTCATGAGCCAGCGAGGCGATGGTGAGCGTATCCGCGACGATCAGATCTGTTCGCCCCAGGCGTAGCAATCGCATCATCTGCTCGGGGGTTTCCACGCCGTACAAATTACTCATCCCCTGTTTTTTCAGGTAATCGTAAGCCAGCCATTTACGCGGCAGTGCGATTCGGCCGACGGCACTGGCGTCTTGCAGGCTATGCAACGGCGGTGCTTTTCCAGATCCCGCATAGAGTGCCGTTTCGACGTCCAGCAATGGGCCTACCCATTGGTAGTGCGACTCGCGTTCGGCAGTACGCAGTACGGTAAAAACTGCCGTGTCCGAGCCCGTGCCAGCGACTTGCAAGGCCCTAAGCAAGGGCGTCTGTTCAATATGCACATGATCGCCGGTTATCTCTGCGAGAGCGTGCACCACGTCAACGCCAAACCCCACCAACTCATCGCCGCGCTGAAAATGCAAGGGTGGATGGTTATCGGTCAGCATGCGCAGATCCGCTGCGGTAGCCGAGAAAGCAAGGAAAGACAGCAGGCAGCAGCCGAGCACCCGTCTCATGAATCGACCTCAACGTAAGGGGCATCCAGTGTATGACAGCCCTGCTCCAGATGTCTCGGTGGGCACTTGGGCGGCTTAAGCATCTGCAAACGACAAACTCGGCAGGGGCGTGTTCGGTTTTATTGAGCCGTATCAGTTCCCCTCTGGCCGTGATGCTCTAGGCTGCCCTTGAGCCCTTGCCGTTTGCGGGGCGTTCAGGAGTTTTTATGCCAACATCCCCGGTTCAGGTCACCATCAATGGAGAACTGATCGAAACCAGCGCCCTGCGTTCGATCCTGGAAGCCGTTATCGACTCGGGACAACCGCTTATCGACGCGGTCGGCTGCATGGGCCAAGGCGTCTGTGGCTCGTGCCGGGTGCTGATCCGGCGCGCCGGCGAACGGGAGGTCAGCACCGCCCTGGCCTGCGAAACCCGGGTCGAGCAGGGTTTGCAGATCAGCTTCCTCGACCATCTGCCCATGAACCGGCACCACACCTACAACCTCCATGACTGGGATGACACCTGGAACATCTCGGAGCGCATTGCCGCCACCTTTCCCGAAGCCAGCCATTGCCGGCACTGCGGCGGTTGCGACCGCGCCTGCCCCAAGGGCCTGGAGGTGCAGAAAGGCGTCAACCTGGCCGCCGTCGGGGATCTGTCAGCGAGCCAGGTATTCGACGAATGCATCATGTGCAACCTGTGCACCATCGCCTGCCCCGAGCATATTTCGCCGAACCATCTGGGCCTCTACATACGCCGGATGTCAGCGTCCGTCGGCTTTCGACCGGCGGACCTGATGCAGCGCCTGAGCCAGATCAATCGCGGCGTGATGAACGTCGACCCCAACGTAACGCTGGAATAAGGAACACAGCATGTCCGGTATTCCTTATCCGCAAGCCCTGGCCCATCTGCGCGCCAGCGCTTGCGAGCCCGCCTCTGAAGCTTTCGATAAACAGGCACTGCTGCACGCCTTCCACCCGGACTATCGGGTGGGGGCCAATACGCCGCTGCAGGTGGGCGTGAATCGCGGGGACCATTGCCCACGCGAACTGACGGACCGCCTGCACAGCAATGCGCAAATTGATGACGCGGCCCTGGCCGGTGCCCCGGTGGTCAATACCGGCGTGCTGATTATCGGCGGCGGCGGTGCCGGTTGCGCGGCGGCGCTGACCGCCGTGGAGCACGGTGCCCATGTCATCCTCGCGACCAAGCTGCGCCTGGGCGACAGCAATACGGTGATGGCCGAGGGCGGTATACAGGCGGCCGTCGGCGAGGACGACAGCCCCCAGATTCACTTTGAAGACACCCTGCGCGCCGGCCACCTCTGTGCCGATCGAACGCTGGCGGCGCGCCTCGCCCAGTCGGGGCCGGAGACTATCCGCTGGCTGATCGAGCGCGGCATGCACTTCGATCTCGCCGAGGGCGGCCTGATCGGTGGCAAGCTGTTGCGCAAGAAGCCCGGCGGTGCCAGCCGTGCGCGCATCCTCTCGTTCAAGGACTACACGGGTCTGGAGATGATGCGGGTGCTGCGCGAGGCGGTGGAGCTGGAAGAGCGGGTGAGCGTGTGGAACCGCTGCCCTCTGGTCGAGCTGCTCTCCGATGAAAGCGGCACCTGCGTGGGCGGCGTACTCTACAACCTGGAACGACACAGCTTCATCCTCGTGCGCGCCAGCCGCGTGATACTCGCCACGGGCGGCGCCGGGCGCCTGCACCTCAATGGCTTCCCCACTTCCAACCATTATGGCGCTACCGCCGACGGCTTGATCCTGGCCTATCGTCTTGGCGCTCGCCTGCGCGAAATCGATTCTTTCCAGTATCACCCCACCGGATTGGCCTGGCCGTCGCATCGTGTCGGCGGGCTGGTTTCCGAAGCCGCGCGCTCGGCCGGCGCCTATCTGGTGAACGGCCTGGGGCAGCGTTTCATCCCCGAACTGCAAACCCGCGATGTGGTGTCCGCCGCGATCCTCAAGGAATGCGCCGAAGGCCGTGGCGTCGAGCGTGACGGGCAACTGGGCGTCTTGCTCGATACCCCCGGGCTGGAGCGCCGCCATCCGGGGATTCTCAAGGAACGCCTGGTGAGCCTGGGACATGTCGCGGCCCAGTGCGGTATCGATCCGGCCGTGGAACCGCTGATCGTCCGGCCGACCCTGCATTATCAAAACGGTGGCGTGGCCATCAACGAGAACGGCGAGACCTCGGTACGCGGGCTGTACTGCGTCGGCGAAATCAGCGGCGGCATCCATGGCCGCAATCGCATGATGGGCAACGCCCTGGCAGAGATCATCACCTTCGGACGCCGGGCTGGAGAGCACGCGGCCCACACCGCCGACCCTACGCCCGCGCCGAAGGTCGGCCTGTCCCATGTGTACGACTGGCAACGCCAGTTGATCGCCGCCGGCTTGCCGCTGGACGTCTACGGCCCCGAGCTGTTCCCCGGGTACGGCAACTTCGACCTGCGCCGGCACAGTGCCGTGCCCCACCGGGCCAAGGGTGCACTGCCGACCACTCACGCCGACTCGCTGCCTTACTGAGATGCCTGAGATGAAGACTCAACTCGTATTACTCGCCCCCGCCGTACAAGTGGGCGCCGACCTCGATGCCTGGTTCGCCCAGGGCGGCGGTGAAGGCTTGCGCGCCGCACTCAGCCATCCGAGCGGCATCCTCCCGACCCTGGCCGAAGCAGACCTGCGCGGCCTGGGTGGCGCCGGTTTCCCCACCCATCGCAAGTGGGCCGCCGTGGCGGAGCAGCCCGCGGAGCTGGAAAAGTATGTCCTGTGCAACGGTAACGAGGATGAGCCAGGCACCTTCAAGGATCGCGAGCTACTGGAAAAGTCGCCGCATCAGGTGATCGAGGGCGCATTGATTGCCGCGCTGGCCACAGGGGCCAATCACGTTTACCTCTACGTCAACCCGCACCAGCACAACGCAGTGGCCGTTGTGCGTCAGGCCGTCGAGCAATGGCGGGGCTGCGCCCTCCTGGCCGAAGTCGCCCGGCAGCAGAATCGCCCGATCGACCTTGCGGTGGTGGAAAGCTCGGGCCTGTATATCGGCGGCGAAGAAACCGCGGTGATCGCCAGTGTCGAAGGGGGCTTCCCCTTCCCCCGGCAGAAACCGCCCTACCCCGCGCAAAGTGGCGTGCATGGCCAACCGACGCTGATCAACAACATCGAAACCCTGGCCCATGTTGCCCACATCCTGCGCCATGGCGCCGCCTGGTACCGAAACCTGGGCCTGGGTGACGCCTGCGGGACCAAGCTCTACTCGCTCTCCGGGGACGTACTCAGGCCAGGCCTGTACGAGCTACCGATGGGCACCTCGTTGCGCACGCTGATTTTCCAGCACGGTGGTGGCATGTTGTGCGAACGCGCCTTCAAGGCGGTATTCACCGGCGGTCCTTCCAATACCCTGCTGGGCGCGGAGGACCTGGATGTGCCCCTGGACTTCGATACGCTCAAGGCCCGGGGTTCAAGCCTGGGGACCGGGGCCATGATCGTGATTTCGGAGGGCACCAGCATCGTGCGCAAGGTGGCGGAGTACGTCGACTTCTTTGCGGCGGGCTCCTGCGGCCAGTGCCCGCCGTGTAAAGCCGGGACTTATCAACTCTCGCGGTTGCTGCGGCGAATCGATACCGGTATGGGCCTGCCCGATGACCTGAAGGCACTGGAGAGTCTCTGCCATCTGCTTCCGGGCAGCGGCCGCTGTGGCCTGATCGATGGCGCGGCAACGGTGGTGCTCAGCTCCCTGAAGCAATTTCGCAACGAATACGCCGCTCAAGTCATTGCCGTGGGTTGATGACCTGCAATCACCCTTCACTCGCATTCAGCCCCGGTATTATTAGGAACTCGATCGTGCGTAATCTCTGGACATTTCTGCTGCCACCTTGCGTTGCCCTGGTGCTCGCCCTCCTGCCGGCACCGGCCGGATTGGCCCCCCATGCCTGGTATTTTTTCGCCCTGTTCGCCGGGGTGGTCGTCGGCCTGATCTTCGAACCGCTGCCGGGCGCCGTGATTGGCCTGATCGGAGTCGCGGTCGCGGCAGTGCTGGCCCCCTGGGTGCTGTTCAGTCCGGAACAACTGGCCAGCCCAGGCTTCAAGGTGCCTGCGGAGGCCTTGAAATGGGGCCTGTCGGGTTTCGCGAACAACACGGTCTGGTTGATCTTCAGCGCCTTCATGTTTGCCCTGGGCTATGAGAAGACCGGGCTGGGGCGGCGGATTGCATTGCTGCTGGTCAAGCGCATGGGCCGCAAGACCCTGACCCTGGGCTATGCCGTCATGCTCGCGGACCTGGTGCTGGCGCCCTTTACCCCGTCCAACACCGCTCGTAGTGGCGGGACCATCTACCCGGTGATTCGCAACCTGCCCGGACTCTACGACTCCAAGCCGAACGACCCCAGCGCCCGGCGCATCGGTTCCTATCTGATGTGGGTTGCCATCGCCTCCACCTGTGTCACCAGCTCACTGTTCATGACCGCATTGGCGCCCAACCTGCTGGCCTCGGCCCTGATCGAAAAAATCGCCGGCGTGCATATTTCCTGGGGCCAGTGGTTTATCGCCGCCGCACCGGTCGGCCTGCTGTTACTGGCAGTGCTGCCCTTGCTGGCGTACTGGCTGTATCCGCCGCAGATCAAGAGCAACGAAGAAGTGCCGGCCTGGGCGGCCCGCGAACTGATAGATCTGGGCCCACTGTCACGCCGCGAAAAGATCCTGTTGGCGTTGGTGGTGAGTGCGCTCGGACTGTGGATATTCGCGGGGGATTGGCTCGACCCCGCCCTGGTGGGCATCCTGGTCATCGTGTTGATGCTTCTGACCCAGGTCATCACTTGGGATGACGCACTGGGCAACAAGGCCGCCTGGAACACCTTCGCCTGGTTCGCCACCCTGGTGGCCCTGGCCGACGGGCTGACACGGGTGGGCTTTGTGCCGTGGTTTGGTCAATTCGTCGCGGCCCACCTGAATGGATTTTCTCCAAACGTTGCCATGATGCTGCTGGTGGTGGTGTTTTATCTGGCCCATTACCTGTTTGCCAGCTCCACCGCCCACACCACCGCGCTGCTGCCGGTGATGCTGGCGGCCGGGATGGGGGTGAGCGGCATCGATCTGCAAGCCTTCGCGCTGCTGCTGGGCACGTCGCTGGGGCTGATGGGCATCATCACACCCTATGGCACGGGGCCGAGCCCGGTCTACTACGGCAGTGGTTATCTGCCCAGTGCCGATTACTGGCGCCTGGGCTCTATCTTCGGCGGGTTGTTTCTTATTCTGCTGCTGGGCCTGGGTGCGCCTTGGATTCTTGCGCTGTCCTAGAGTCGCTGACTATTTGGCGGTGGTCGCACCTGCGGACCAGATTATTGCCTGCGCAACGATCACCTGCTGCCCATTGAAAGTGACTGCAGGAGAACCATGCAGCACGTACCCCATGCTCAAGGCGTCACTGACGCGGTGGCAAAAGGCGGCGTCATCGGGGCCAGTCAGTACTCGATAAATGGGAAGTCCTTCTGGGGGTCGGCTCATAGATCAATTTCCTTCGATAATGGGTGGAGTTTCCCTGGCACACGGGGTTGGCATTGTTCACCAGAGCGATAACAGACTGTTCGATCTACCGTGATTTATAACGCATTTTCGCCCCAGTAGAGTGATTCCCATGTCACCCACCAGCACGAATCACACAGGGAAGCACTCATGAATCCACACACCACTTCGGTTAAAACAGCCATCGTCTACCACTCGGGCTATGGCCATACCGCGCGTATGGCAACCGCCATCGCTGAAGGCGCCGGCCCCGGCGCTGTGCTCGTTGCAATCGACGCCGAGGGGAATGTTGCCGAGGATGCCTGGCAAGTTCTCGCCGGCGCAGATGCCATCCTGTTTGGTTCGCCGACCTACATGGGAGGTCCTAGCTGGCAGTTCAAGAGATTCGCGGACGCCTCCTCGAAGATCTGGTTTGAGGGCGGATGGCAAAACAAGATCTTTGGCGGCTTCACCAACAGCGCCAGTATCAACGGCGACAAACTCAATACCCTTGAATACTTCTTCCTGCTCTCCGGGCAGCACGCTGGCATCTGGGTGGGTATGGATATCAAGCCGGCGAACGTCAAGGCTTCGAAGCGCGATGACCTGAATCGCATGGGCTCCTATATCGCTCCGATGGCGCAGACACCTGCCGATGCTTCCCCTGAAGAGATGTCGCCAGGGGATCTGGAGACAGCACGCCTCTATGGCGCGCGTGTCGCTTTGATTGCCGGATACTTGCGATCCGGAAAATCTCAGAGTGCCTGAAATCCAAGCCCCTCCGGTTGGGGACGGACGAAGAGGTTCGCCTCGCTATTGCAGATGCGGCCTCAGCACATCTTCGACCCATTTCATGAATACCCGGACCCGGCGCGACAGATTGCTCCGATGTGCGACGACGAGGGACACGGGCAGCGCTCGGCGACGCAAATCGGGGAGGATCTCTACCAGTGATCCGCTCTCCAAATATTGGCCGATCCCCAAGAGCGGTGCCTGAATCAGGCCAAGGCCGGCGAGGGCCGCCGCTTCGTAGGTCTGCGCGCTGTTGAGGTGTAGCGCACCTGGCAACTGAAGCGTCGCGTGGCTGTCGCCGTCCGGATATTCCCATCCATAGGGTCTTGCACCCAACATCGTCGAAAAATGAATGATCTGATGTCCCTGACGCTGGAGATCTTCCAGCGTTCGAGGGACACCATAGCGCGCCAGATAGGCGGGACTGGCGGCGTTGACCATGGGCAACTGGCCCAGTGGACGGGCAATCAGCGTCTCGTCCCTTATGGGTCCAAGCCGCAAGACACAGTCAAACCCTTCTTGCACCAGATCGACCTGCCGATCCGTACTCGACACCTCCAACTCCAACTCGGGATAAGTCGCCATGAAGGCCGGCAAGGCCGGTACGATAGTGGCGCGCGCCACCTCGGTCGGGAAATCGACCCGTAAACGCCCGCGAAGTGTCACGCGATCATCCGCGAACATCGAGTGCAGGTCATCGACATCAGCAAGCAGATCGCGGGCACGGGCATGAAATGCGCGTCCATCCTCCGTCAACTGCACGCTGCGCGTCGTCCGGTGCAGGAGCCTGACACCCATCTCCTCCTCCAGCTTGCGGACCACCGTCGAGGCCCTGCCCTTTTGGATACCCAGGCTATCGGCCGCGCGAGTGAAGCTGCCCATTTCCGCCACGGTTATGAATATGAGGAGGGGTTCGAGATTCTGCATGTTCGGGCCTCGGAATTGTTCACCACAGAGAGAACAGTACGTTCACTTTGTCAGTGCTTATAACATCCCGGAGACACAGTAAGCTTCGAAACTGGATAACCCCAGCGGAGAAAGACAAGTGTCCGAAACGATGAATCTGCATCATGTGCCTGAAACCATGACCTCGCATCGCGCCCTGTGGGTCGGCCGGATCGTGAGCGCGTTGGTCGTTATCGCCCTGGTGGCAGACGGCACCGTTCAGCTTTTCGCGCCGGCACAGATCGCGAGCCTGTTGCAGGAAACCGGGTTCGCGATGGACCTGACCCGCGTGGTAGGTCCGATCGTACTCGCCTGCGCCCTCCTTTACGCCATCCCGGCCACCACCGTCCTCGGCGCGATCCTGGTGACGGGCTTTTTGGGAGGGGCCATCTGCGCCCATGTCCGCATGGGTGAGTTGGGGTCGCCGCCGGAAATCATTTCCCTGCTTCTGGGCGCCATGGCCTGGGGCGGCCTCTACGCGCGCGATCCCCGTATCCGGGCCATTCTGCCTATCCGCTGAACCGGGCGGCGCAGACAGCGCATCGGTTGTTAAGCGCCATTGCCCCCTTGGCGCCGGAGTACAACATGGGTGGCTTTCTCCGATGCGACGAACTGAACGCATTCGTATCCCAGGGCGCGCGCGTCAACCCCCTCGAACAATCGCTCTCCCCCGCCCAGCAGGACCGGCGAAATAGCGATGTGCAGCTCATCGATCAGGCCGGCACGAAGATATTGCCGGATCGTGTCAGGCCCACCACCAATGCGCACATCCATTCCGTTGGCGGCATCGCGCGCCTGCTCAAGCGCCTCGTGAATACCGCCGGTGACAAAGTAGAACGTCGTTCCGCCTTCCATATGGATGGGCGCGCGCGGGTGATGAGTCAAGATGAACGTTGGAACGTGATAGGGCGGGTTGTCTCCCCACCAGCCTTTCCAGTTCATGTCGGGCCAGGGGCCGCGAATCGGTCCGAACATGTTTCTTCCAAGAATCCAGGCACCCACGTTCTTGAAGCTCCGCGCAGCGAAGTCGTCATCGATCCCCGTTGTGCCGCCCTCGGCGCCAAACAGGGTGCGCTGGAAGGTGCGTGTTGGGATTAACCACTGGTGCAAATCTGTCCCGCCCACGCCGAGCGGATGATTCAACTCCTGATTCGGGCCCGCTCCGTATCCGTCAAGCGAGATAGTGAAACCCGCAACTCGGACGCGTGTCATGTTCATGCCTCCTTTCGATTGACGCCTAGCTCTCTGTTTCGACAGCCATTCTGCTGTATAGCTCCGACTGCTCTGTATAACAGTCCGCAGAAAAACTCACGGGGAACGGCTCCCGGTTTGGTATGGCATAAGCATAGTTGAGAAGGATCGGGAGGTTGTAATGACGGTAGGGTCTCCCTACCCTTTCGCAGAGACTTACGACCCAGTACCTTTTCTTCTGCCTCCACGCATGCCTATACCTGGCCCAAGTTGACTGGATGTGTTCAGTTTCTGATTGGCTGGGTCAAAGGCAAAACTCACTTCCACTCTAAAATCACTCCCGCAGCCGCTCCTTCTCGAGGACTGGTAAACGCCACGATCCCGAGTGCCACATTCACTCGATGAGCCAGGCGTCCGATACCTCACTGCTTATTCAGGCCCAACCATGAAACTGACCAGTAACGCCTTTGATGACAACGCCGCCATCCCGGGGGAATACGCCTTTGCTGTTCCGAACGCGCAGAGCCACTACACACTCTCGAGCAACCGCAACCCACATCTGGCGTGGACAGAAGTCCCGGAGCATACTCAATCGTTTGTTCTGATATGCCACGACCCAGACGTCCCGAGTGTGGGCGATGATGTGAATCAGGAAGGTAAAGTCATTGCCGCGTCCTTGCCGCGCGTCGATTTTTACCATTGGCTCTTGATCGATATTCCTGCCAACCAGCGGGAAATTACCGAAGGGAGTCATAGCAACGGCATCACCCCCCGAGGCAAAAACGGTCCGCAAACCGGCGATGGCCAACGCCATGGCCTCAATGACTACACCGCCTGGTTTGCATCGGACCCACAAATGTCCGGCGAGTACTACGGGTACGATGGCCCATGCCCGCCGTGGAATGACGAGCGGCTGCACCACTACGTGTTCACTGTCTACGCTTTGGACGTGCCCAGCCTCGTGATATCGGGCCCGGTTAACGGCGCGAATATTCTGGATGCACTGCAAGGGCATGTACTGGCCAAGGCCAGCCTTACGGGCACCTACACCCTCAACATGGACCTGTGATTTTGCGGCCAACTTCAGGAACCACACCCTCACCATGGATCGGCCTGAGCCTGTGACTGCCCCGCAACCGGACGACGCCCGCTGGCTGCTGCCATCGGGCGCCCCCCTGCAAGCGCAAGCACCATGCATGCTGGCCAGGCCGCGCCTGATGGGTCCTCAGCACGCTACCAACTTCCGCTTTTTTGAAGCGACGTTGCTGGTCGTGACATCAGGCCATTTGACACTGGACAGTGGTGAACGTACCTGGGAGTTGGCTGATCCCCGTACCTTGATGGCCGTGGCCAAAAACGCCATCACGGATATTCAAAAAACACCGGATAAAAACAGTTCGACGTTTGCTTCTCTGTTTTTGACGTTCGCACCGGGCCTGATCACTGAGTTTCACCAGCGCTATGGGCACAACGTCACGGCCTCATCCACGGTCACTGAATGCAAGACGGCGGAACTGGACGAAGACTTGAATGATGCACTGCAGTTTTGCATTCGAGGAATCGACTCACGAACCGTTTCGGAGGCGCAACAGACAAATCGGTTGATGGGACTTCTGTTGGCATTGCAGGAGCGGAATATTGTATTCCTCCGTCCTTCAATCCCTGGGCTGGCGGAGCGATTAACCCAGTTACTGGCCAAGGCTCCGGACAAACACTGGACAGCGGCACAGGTAGGTCGCGAATTAGCCGTCAGTGAAGCCACCTTGAGGCGACGCCTCGCGGAAGAAGGCGTCAGCTTCAGCGCAGTGCTGACCGAGATTAGAATGCATCACGCGATGATGCTGTTACAGACGACGCATTTCAGCATTTCGCAAATAGCCGACGCCTGCGGGTATCGCGCAATCTCGAGATTTTCAATGCGTTTCAAAAGCCGCTTTGGTTTCTCTCCTGTACGGTAGGAAAGAAACGGATGGCCCCACCGTTTTCGTTCATTCGGATCATGGCAGAAGCGAAACCAGGCGAGGCTCGATGGAGGTCTCAAGCACCTCCAGCAGCGCCAGTGTCACCGGAAGCTTGAAACGCCGTGGACCCGCGCTCCCTGGGTTGAGATACAAGGTTTCATCACGCCATTGAATGAGAGGCTTGTGCGAGTGGCCGGTGATTACCAGCTTTATGCCCTCATCCAGAGCTGTTGGAACATCGGCGATGTCATGCACGAGCAGGGTCCGCCATCCGCTCAGGTCGAGCCGCAGAAGGTCCGGCAGATGGGCTGCCCAGGGTGCGTCCTGGTCGTTATTACCGCGCACAACGAACAGTGGAGCGATAGCGGCCAGGTGCTCAAGCACCTCAGGCTTACCGATGTCGCCGGCGTGAATGATTTTTTCACAGCCCTTCAGGGCAGCAAGGGCCTCGGGACGGAGAAGGCCGTGAGTATCGGAAATCACTCCAACTTTCATGCAGGGCACCGTGAGGGCTGGAAGTGGTCAGCGAGTGTACCCACAAGTGCCTCGGGCAGAGCAATGTATCGAAATCACGGTCACCTGTTGCGACAAAGCGAGCCGGTGGCGCATTCGGCCAACCTGGCGGTTCAACTTCTCGCTATCTCCGGTATGGCGTCTGCAATGGAGATACGGCCCAAGCCCAACTTCACCAGCTCCTTACGCAGCAGCGAGCGCTCAAGCACCGCCATTCCGGCCTGCCATTCGATCGGCAGCAAATGACTCAACTTCTGTTGGCTGACCAAGGGCTCAGCCAGAAAGTAGCTCTTGCACTCGCGGATGCTGATGACGTTCAACAGCCAATCTCTACCCTGCGCCGCCAGCCAGTGAGCAATCGTTGAGCGATGCGTTCGGATCAGCGCACTGGCATCCCACACCGCCATCTGCGCGAAAACCTGCGGCAGGTTGCTATCGACTTTCAGCCGCTTCATATCAACCGCCAACGCGCCAATCAGGTCTGACTCGATAGTCGCTTGGCACTCGGAGAAATACCGCTCAGGCCAGTCCGCAGCCAGTTTCGCCCGCCGTGCGAGGACCTCATAAGCCCGGATATCCGATTGGGTGGTCAACTGCCCGGTGAAATTCAGGGTATTGTCCAGAATCGCCGTGGCCAGCAACGCAGCACTTTTTTTGCTGATCCGCGGCAACAACCCCGTCGCTTCCCAACGCTGAAAAACCTGAGTCGCTGCTGCTCCGATCTGCAGAATCTCCGCACCAGATCCAAGCTTCTGCGCCCAATAGTTTTCAAAACCAGGGTGGTGGTCAATGACTTCCACCACCTGATCAAGCACCACCACCGGGTCAAAATGGTGGTAGTCGGAGACATCCACCAACACGAACTCATCACCCGCTCTCGGCCGATAATCGTCCAGAGAGGATTGCCATCCGAGCACGGTCCTGGAGATGCTGGCATTGAGCGGGGCACTACTGACGGCCCGAGCATCGACGCCCTGTTGATTCAACAGCTCGGCGTACGCAATGCAACAGGCATACGCGTCGATGTCCAGGTACGCCGACCCGGAGGTCACCACCCTCATGACACGTGAGCCACAGCGTGAGCTGCCGAGACAGTCGAAGACAACTTCAGCGCGTGGGCCATACCCTCCAGAATCCGCTCATAGCCGAACTGACACTGTTCTTCGTCGATGGAAATACGTACTGTGGCTCCGGCGACCCGGTCGGGATATCCCAGCTGTGTGACCGTGTTGGATAGGCTGAGTGTCTTGTCCGAACACGCCGACCCTGCGGTTATGTAGATCGACTGCGTGTTCAAGGCTGACTGTAGTTTTTTTGTATTCACTCCCGGCGATGCAATAAAGCTCACGCACGGTACACGCGGTGCTTGCTCACCGATCACGACCACCTCGCCCAGCATCGCTTGCAGCGTACGTTCAAACGCTTCCCGACTGCGTTGTGCCGCGGCTTTTGCGGAGCAGCATTTCTGCTGTTTCTCCTGCAACGCGGTTTCAATCGAAAGAACACCCGGGTAATTCTGCGTACCACCGCGCAACCCGCCTTCCTGGCCGCCACCAACAATCAACGGCGACAATCCGTAGCGATCTCTGGCGTACAGAAAACCGGCACCGGGTATTGGAGCCACTGTTGAAAATCAAGCAGTCGGCACCCGCACCCACCACTATCAGATTTATCCATGATCTGACAAAACATCGACATCGGCTTTCCTTAAAATCCATTGTCCATAGTTAAAACAGCGTATTAGCGTGCCGAATTACTTTGTCACGTTCTTTTTCGGCAGACAAAACT